>CBDUFA010000288.1:0-3098 GCA_965366295.1 uncultured Hyphobacterium sp. | reverse complement strand
AATTCCGCAAGGGCCCTGGGTGAGACAGAGCAAGAATTCGCCGCCCCCGCATCCTCGCGGTGGTGCCGGTTCGAGCCCTGGGACAGGAATGCGCTTCGCGGGCGTGTTCCGGACCGACGGGTCTGGTCACAAACCGGAGCGTCTTCACCGGGCGCTTCATGGGGAAGGGCCCAAACAGGGAGACCGCAAATGGATCGTATGACCAAGGAAGCTTCCGTAGAAGAGCTGAAAGGTATCTTCTCGAGCGGCTCCGTGGTCATTGCCCACTACAAGGGCATGACCGTTGCGGAAATGACGGCATTGCGCGCCAAGCTCCGGGAAACCGGCGGCACCTTCAAGGTGGTTCGCAATCGTCTCGCCAAGATCGCTCTCGAGGGAAAAGCCTCGCAAGGAGCTTCGGACTATTTCAGCGGCCCGGTCGGGATCGCCTTCTCCGAAGACTTCACGGCGGCCCCCAAGGCAGCGGTTGCCTATGCCAAGGATAACGACAAGTTCGAGATTCTCGGCGGTTTCATGGATGAAGAAGTGCTCGACGCCAAGGGTGTCGAGGCGCTTTCCAAGATGCCGTCGCGCGAAGAGCTTATCGCGACCATTGCAGCCCGTCTTCTGGGCCAGGCTGGCGAAATCGTCTCGCGGATCAACTCGCCGGCTCAAACGCTGGCTGGCCAGATCCAGGTTATCGGCGAAAAAGCCGAAGCCTAGGGATACGTCATTCTCCGCTTTCGAACCGACACGACTAACAAGGACTGAAATCAAATGGCTGATGTAGCTAAACTCGCTGAAGAACTCCTGGGCCTGACCATTCTGGAAGCCAAGGAACTCAACGACATTCTCGAAGAAAAAGGCATCAAGCCGGCGGCTGCGGCCGTGGCTGTTGCCGGCCCGGCAGCTGGCGGTGACGCCGGCGGTGCGGCGGCTGAAGACAAGGACGAATTCGACGTCATCCTCGTCTCGGCTGGCGACAAGAAGATCAACGTGATCAAGGAAGTTCGCGCGATCACGGGTCTGGGTCTCAAGGAAGCCAAGGATCTGGTGGAAGCCGGTGGCAAGGCCGTCAAGGAAGGCGCTGCCAAGGGCGAAGCCGAAGAGATCAAGAAGAAGCTCGAAGAAGCAGGCGCGACTGTCGAGCTGAAATAGGTCTGCTTGCAGACCTGTCAGGGATTGTGACGGGCGCACGGGAGATTCCGTGCGTCCGTTCACCCGTCTCTGAAACGGATTTTGCCGATGCGGCCCGCCTGTGCCGCGTCCGGCCGCACCGCCTCTCACCGGGTTTCCGGCGGCAGGCACCACAGGCAGCCGCACCATCCCGGTGCGGGTCTGGAACTTAAAGGCGCAGCATTAGCTGCGAAGGGAGCCGACATGGGTCTGTCGTTCACCGGCAAAAAGCGCATTCGCAAATCTTTCGGCGAGATTCCGGAAACCGTTCCGATGCCGAACCTGATCGAGGTGCAGAAAAGCTCCTACGATCAGTTCCTGATGAAAGATGTTCCCGCGGGCGATCGCGGCGATGATGGCCTGCAGGCCGTCTTCAAGTCCGTTTTCCCGGTCAAGGATTTCTCGGAAAAGGCCGTCCTGGACTTCGTGTCCTATGAATTCGAGCCGCCGAAGTTCGACGTCGAGGAATGCGAGCAGCGCGATCTGACCTATGCCGCGCCGCTCAAGGTGAAGATGCGCCTCGTCGTGTTCGACGTGGACGAGGAAACCGGCGCGCGTTCGGTCAAGGACATCAAGGAGCAGGATGTCTATATGGGCGATATTCCGCTCATGACCGACAAGGGCACTTTCATCGTCAACGGCACCGAGCGCGTCATCGTCTCCCAGATGCACCGCAGCCCGGGCGTGTTTTTCGATCATGACCGCGGCAAGACCCATGCCTCGGGCAAATTCCTGTTCGCCGCCCGCATCATTCCCTATCGCGGGTCCTGGCTGGATTTCGAGTTCGACGCCAAGGACATCGTCCACATGCGTCTCGACCGCCGCCGCAAGCTGCCGGCGACGACCCTGATGTATGCGCTCGGCATGGACCGCGAGGAAATCCTCGCGACCTTCTATGACCGCATTTCGGTGAAAGCCGTCAAAGGCGGCTGGGCGGTGCCGTTCGAGAAAGAACGCTGGCGCGGTGTGAAGCCGTCCTTCGACCTGATCGACGCCAAGTCGGGCGAAGTCGTGGCGCCGGCCGGCAAGAAGCTGGCCGCACGGACCGCCAACAAGCTGGCCGAGGACGGTCTCAAGGACATCCTGTTGTCCGACGAAGGCCTGATGGGCCGCTTTGTCGCCGAGGACCTCGTCAATGTGAAGACCGGCGAAATCTATGCCGAGGCCGGCGAGGAGATCACCGAAGAGGTGATCGAGGCGCTGCGCGAGCAGAAGTTCAAGACGCTCGAAATCCTCGACATCGATAACCAGACCAAAGGCCCTTACATCCAGCAGACGCTGTCGGCGGACAAGAATGATACGCGCGAACAGGCGCTGATCGATATCTACCGCGTGATGCGCCCGGGTGAGCCGCCGACGCCGGAAACGGCCGAAGCCATGTTCCAGGGCCTGTTCTTCGATTCCGAGCGTTATGACCTGTCCGCGGTCGGCCGCGTGAAGATGAATATGCGTCTCGACCTGGATGCGCCGGATGACATGCGCGTCCTGCGCAAGGAAGACATCCTGGCCGTGCTGAAGACGCTGGTCGGCCTGCGCGATGGCCGCGGCGAGATCGACGACATCGACAATCTCGGCAATCGCCGCCTGCGTTCGGTCGGCGAGCTGATGGAAAACCAGTACCGCATCGGCCTGTTGCGCATGGAACGCGCGATCAAGGAGCGGATGAGCTCGGTCGATATCGAGACCGTGATGCCGCATGACCTGGTCAACGCCAAGCCGGCGGCGGCTGCCGTGCGTGAATTCTTCGGCTCCTCGCAGCTGTCGCAATTCATGGACCAGACCAACCCGCTCTCGGAAGTCACCCACAAGCGCCGTCTTTCGGCCCTTGGCCCGGGTGGCCTGACGCGTGAGCGTGCCGGTTTCGAAGTGCGCGACGTGCACCCGACCCACTATGGCCGGATCTGCCCGATTGAAACGCCGGAAGGCCCGAATATCGGCCTGAT
>CBDUFA010000287.1:0-3099 GCA_965366295.1 uncultured Hyphobacterium sp. | reverse complement strand
ATAGCCATAGGCCGAGGATGGGCGGCGGCCCGGAATGATGCCCAGGAGGCGCTGCCGCGCCGGGCGGGCATTGGCGTCAAACGAGGATTCGCGGCGCAGGATCGCCAGCTGGATGCCGGGCGAAATACCCCAGCGGTCTTCGCTGCGCTGCAGATCGCGCCACCAGGATCGATTGTCTTCGAGGATCAGGCAGGCGTCATGGACCTGGTCGGGTGGGGCGTGGCCACATCCCGCCAGCATGCCTGCAAACAGGCAAAGAAAAAGGGCACGCAAAGCCTGCATGCCCTTTCTTTGAACGCAATGTGGTTAATCGCCGGTTTCCTAGAACACCAGGCGGACAACGAGGCGCGCGGTGTGACGGACAAAGCCGTCACGCATGTCGGCGTCGTAATCCAGCGAGAAGGTCGAGTATTCCGAGCCGGCCTGGAGGGCGAAGCCGAAGCTCACGCCGCTGCCCGGCAGGTCTTCCGAGCGGAAGGTGAACTGGTTGTTGTAGCCATCGAAGCGGGCCGTCGTGATCGTCGGATCGCTGCCGAAATCATTCCGGTAACCGACGCGGAATTGCGGTGACCACCAGCTGGAAGCCGAGCCGTAATAACCGCCCAGCGTGAAGCTGGCCGTCGACGAGAAGGTCGTGCTCTCGCGATCGTCGATGATCAGGTCGATGCCCTGGCCGCCGCCGGTTTCCGAATAGGCGCTTTCGAACAGGCGCAGGTAATCGACCGACACGGACGGGCGCGCATACCAGTGGCCCATCTCGAAATCGCGCGCGAAGCGGGCCGAGGCCGAGGGTGTCCAGTCCGCGGTCGCAGTGCGGTCGAATGCGCCGATCAGCACGCGGCGTTCAGTCTCGAAACTGTCGACACCCCCGCCAGCATAGAATTCACCGGCAAAGGCACCAAAATCGATACCGCCATAGGCACCGATCTGGCCGGTCAGCGCGGTCATCGGGGCATCCACGCCATTGGATTCCTCGATGTCACTCGCGGCACCGACAAAGTTCACACCGACAGCATAGAACGGGCCCACCGGGCGGTCGAAACCACCGGCGATGCCGACGCCCTGGCCACGGTAGCCGGGACCAAAGCTGGTCTGCTCGCGGTCGGCGAAATAGCCGAATTCCTGGATCCAGACGCCGCCGGTCCCGTCCGGGCTGCGGCGCGCCGCATCAAGCCGGTTCGACAAGGCACCGATGGCGCTGTCATTGCTGGCCACCGCAAACTGGATGGCGCTGGCGGCATATTCCGGCAGCAGCTGGTCATAGGCCGCGAAGAAGTCAGCGGAATTGTCCAGCGCCGCAAAGGCAGCGCCGAGCGTGTCGACTTCCGACCAGGCGGTAAAGGCGGCCTCGTAGGCGGCAGCCCGGTTGGCATGCATGCCGAGCTCGTCGGAGGTCTTGCGGCGCAGCGTCAGAACGAGCTGGTTCGGGTTGTTGCTGTTGCGGGCCAGCGAGGTGTTGTAGAGATAGGGCGCGCTGGCATCCTGCAGCTGATCGATCGCGGAATTGATGGTCAGCGAGTTGGCTTCCAGCACGATATATTCCGCACCATCGCCGATCAGATTGTTCAGCGAGGCTGTCACCGTCGAACCTTCATTGAAGGTGACATTGCCCGAAGCGGTGATGAAGCGGGAATTCTCGTCCAGATTGTTAACCGCGAACACCAGGCGGGAGCCGTCATTGAACGTGGCCTGGCGGATCGTCACCGTCTCGGTGTTCTGAAGCTCCAGCTGGCCGTTCTCGACAAAAATCTCGAGGTCGCCATCGGAGTCGTTGATCGCGCCGACGACAGCGGAGTCACCGGTCACGCTGAGCCGGTCGGCCCCGTCACCGAAATAGATATCGCCTTCGACAAGCCCGCCCTGGATGTCGGCAAAGTCATCCCCGGAGCCAAAGCGGATGTCGCCGCGCGTCTGACCCGAGCCTTCGCGCGCGATTACGTCCGGCAGCATCTGGCGGAAGGTCACGTCGATCGTGGATTGGGAAACGTCGATGGCCGTTCGGTTTGCTACCGAAATCGGCTGGCTGGAATCGGTTTCGCCGAACCCGGTCTGGACTTCGGTCGAAACCGTGCCGAGCGTGGCATAGATCAGCCCGGTATTCTCGATCAGCCCGAGCGTGTTGGACTGGTCGACGATTGCGGTGGCACTGCCGACTCCGAAATTCTCGATGAAGAAATTGCTTGAATTGCGGATGATGGGAACATTGGCCCCGGCCAGCAGGATGATGCCGATCGCGTTGGAGTTCGCGCCGGTCGCGGTGGCCCGGACAGCGCCGGAATTCTCGAACACCGGCATGTTGCCGCCGCTGCCGATCTCGATCGCGCGGGCTTCGGCCTCGCTGGCGCGTGCCGAGATCAGGTTCTCGTTCAGCATGCCGCCTTCGATCGTGGTCGTGTAGGCGTTGCCATTCATCGTCGATCCGGAGATCCGGAGGGCAATGGAATTGAACCCGTCAAACCGGCCATCGGCTGTAATGACCCCGCGGTTGACCAGGCCATATGCCAGCGAGATGTCTTCGCTGCCCTCGACATCGGGGTCAGCCGCGATGAAAACCGGACTGATCACAATGTCCTGTCCGTCGCCGTGTTCGGGGGCGATCCAGAGCGCTGGCGAGCTACTCGCCGTCGCGATCGTCGCCGTCGTGCCATCGCCATTGTACTCGGTGCCCGCGATGAAGAAGCCATTGGCCAGATTGGCGCCCACCGTGATTGCCGAGCCCGAGCTCTGCGTATCGTCGGCATCCAGCAGGTTCTCGTAATTTTCCGGCGGATTGGATGGGAAGCGGTAGGCCGTCGAATTTACCTGGCCGCCGATGACGAATGAGCCGCCGACATTCTGGCCGACGCGAATGCCGACCGAATCCGGGCCCACGGCCGAAATCGTCCCGTCCTGGAAGAAATTCCCGGTCAGTTCGCCATTGAGGTCGACGCCATAGCTGCCTTCACCCGTCATGCTGATCGTGCCGAGCAGGGTGAGATTGCCGTCAACCATGGTCATGACGCGGATGCCGGCAGACTGGTTGCCATTGACCGAGATCACGCCATTCACATCGTTGAAGATGTCGCCGACAAATGCGCCCGGACCCACAACGAGAATACC
>CBDUFA010000286.1:0-3099 GCA_965366295.1 uncultured Hyphobacterium sp. | reverse complement strand
CCTTCAGCCTTCAGCGGCTTGCGAAGCTCCGGCTCGAACAGGGTCAGCGCCTTGGAAATACCGTGACGAACGGCACCGGCCTGGCCCGACAGACCGCCACCCTTCACGGTGCAGATCACGTCGAACTCGTTCTTGCGCTCGGCCACCTCGAACGGCTGTTGCAGCATCATGCGCAATACCGGGCGGGCGAAATAGGTTTCCTGATCGCGGCCATTGACCGTGATCTTGCCGGAACCGCGCTTGATCCAGACACGGGCAACGGCGTCCTTGCGCTTGCCGGTGGCATAGGCGCGGCCGTGCTCGTCGATCTTGGGCTCGGGCAGCTCTTCGGTTTCGTTGGCGACGACAGGCGCATCCGACTCTTTCAGAGCGTCCTTCAGGTCTTCCAGGGAACGGGCGTTCTCAGACATGTCTAGCTCCGGACGTTCTTGGTGTTCATGGCCTTGAAGTCGACGACTTCCGGCTGCTGGGCTTCATGCGGGTGTTCGGCACCGGCATAGACGCGCAGCTTGGAGAATTGCGAACGGGCAAGCGGGCTGTCTTTTGGCAGCATGCGCTTGACGGCCAGTTCCACGACGCGCTCGGGATGATCGCCGGTCAGGATTTTCTGCGGCGAGGTTTCCTTGATACCGCCCGGATGGCCGGTATGGCGATAATAGCGCTTGTCACCCAGCTTGTTGCCGGTGAAGCGGACCTTGCCGGCATTGATGACGATCACATGATCGCCGGTGTCGACATGCGGCGTGAAGTCAGGGCGGTGCTTGCCGCGCAGGCGGGTGGCAACGAACGCAGCGAGACGGCCGACAACGGCGTCTTCGGCGTCAACGATGATCCACTTGTTCTCCACCTCCGCAGGCTTGGCGGTAAAGGTTTTCATGACGTATCTCTTCCAACTTGCAGCCGGAGTCCGGCTCGGCGAAGCGCGCGGGATAGAGGCCCGCCACAAATTCGTCAACTCGTTTTTCATGTGGCAGTAAAAACAACGCTTTAAATATACGGTAATTAATTACCGCATGAATATGAAGTTTCATTGATCGTCTAGGCGGCAACCGAAAACCGGCCTAAGTACACGGCGAAATCAGGGAAGAGCCCATGTATAATCGCCGCCAGATCCTGCGCGCCAGCGCCGCCACATCACTCGCTTTCTCCGGCCTCGCCCTCCTGCCCGGATGCGGCCAGGCGGAAACACCGCGTCAGACTATGCCGCGAACCGGCCTCATCGCCGACCCGAATGGCATTCTCGACCTGCCTCCGGGCTTCACATACTCGGTGGTATCGACCGAGGGCGAGGAGATGAGTGACGGCCTGCTCACGCCCGGTGATTTCGACGGCATGGCAGCCTTCGTGACCAATGACGGGCTCACACTGGTCCGCAATCACGAGCTCCACCCTTTCGAATTCGAGAAATCGCCTTTCGGTGCCGATGGCAGCCGGCTGGGCCGGATCGATTTCACGCGCCTCTATGACCAGCGCGATGATTCCACCGGTCTCCTGGGCGGCACGACCACGCTTGTGCTCGACCCGGCAACGCTGGAAATCCGGCGGCAATTCCTGTCACTCGGAGGCACCTATAATAATTGCGCAGGCGGACCCACGCCATGGGGCAGCTGGATCACCTGCGAAGAGACCACCGATCGCCAGGGCGAGCATTTGGCACGGGATCACGGGTATGCATTCGAGGTTCCGGCCAATGCCCGCGAACTGGTGGAGGCCATACCGCTCACGGCGATGGGGCGTTTTCGCCATGAAGCCATCGCCGTCGATCCGTCGACCGGCATCGTTTATCTCACTGAAGATGAATACGACAACGCGCTGTTCTACCGGTTCATCCCGGATACGCCCGGTGAGCTGTCGCGCGGCGGTCGTTTGCAGGCTTTGAAGGTCCGCGGTGAGGATGCGTTCGACACCCGCAACTGGGAAACCGCCGCCTTCCGGCCAGGTGACAGCCTCGATGTCGAGTGGATCGATATCGAAGACAGCAGCAACCCGGAAGACGACATTGCCTTGCGCCATATTGCGATGGGCGCGGCCTGGTTCACGCGCGGTGAAGGCATCTGGTTCGGCGAAGGCGAGCTCTATTTCACCTGCACGGATGGCGGTCCGGCCCGGATGGGTCAGATTTTCCGCTATGTGCCCTCACCCGAGGAAGGCCAAGCCGGGGAAGCCGGGCGTCCGGGTCGTCTCGAGCTGTTCGTCGAAAGCCCCGGGGATGAAACCATGGGAATGTGCGACAACATCACGATCGCGCCCTGGGGTGATCTGATTGTCGCTGAAGATGGCCCTGACGAGCAGTACATTCGCGGCGTGACGCCTGCCGGTCATATCTATACGATTGCCCGTAACGCATTCAACGAAAGCGGCGATTTCAGCGAGTTTTGTGGCCCATGTTTCTCCCCCGACGGAACCATTCTCTTTATCAACGTGCAATCCGAGCCTTCGAGAACGCTCGCCATCCGCGGACCCTGGCGCGACTTGGCCTGATTTCGGCCAGCGCTCTGGCGGTTGCGGCCTGCGAGCCAGCCGACAATGCGGGCCCCTCCTCCGGGGGCGACTCGCCGCTGGTTGAGAGTGAATTCCTCGAGCTTGTCTCGACAGGCGTCATGGAAACCATTCCATCGGAAGGCGCCGATTCCGTTACTTTTGTGCCCGACCGCAGTACGGCTTGGGCCGGACTGATCGCGACAGCGGCCAGCGAAGGCGGCATCGACCTTTTCAATGTTGACGGCGAATCCGTTTTCCGGATGACAGGACCGCGCTTGTGGGGCCTGGCTGCGGCACCGGATTTCCAGCTCCGGGGTGAACCGCTCCCCCTGCTTTTCGGGGCCGACCGCAATACCAATCTGGTGCGCGCCTACGCATTGCTCCGCAACGAGCCGGAGTTGATCGAAGCGCCTATCGCGCCAATCGGACCGGAAGGCGAAATCGCCTCCGTGTGCGCGCTCGGCCAGGGCATTGGCTATTTCGATCTCATGGTCTTGTCGCGCGGAACAACGGTCGAGATCTGGCGGATTTCCGATGATGGTGGTGATGTCATCGGTGCCGATCGCCGCGCGCGTTTCGAACTCCCCTCGCCGGTCCGCACCTGCGCGGCCGGAAACG
>CBDUFA010000285.1:0-3106 GCA_965366295.1 uncultured Hyphobacterium sp. | reverse complement strand
AGGCGACATCCAACTTGTTTGTTCAACCCAGCCTGACGGCGGTGCGACACTGGCGATATTGGCCACGCAGAGAGAACGGCGTTGATGTGCCACGGGAGGGTCTTGAGACGCGCATTGAATTCATTATTGCCGA
The DNA here is from genome assembly GCA_965366295.1 of uncultured Hyphobacterium sp. Classification (GTDB taxonomy): domain Bacteria; phylum Pseudomonadota; class Alphaproteobacteria; order Caulobacterales; family Maricaulaceae; genus Hyphobacterium. Next base: position 2,973 of record CBDUFA010000285.1, on the reverse strand, counting down.
CGATGAAGATCTCGACCCCTAGACAAGTCCCACATGACGCATTGCCGAATCCGGCATTGCGGGTAATTTCGCGGCCATGACCCGATTGTCCTCGTTCACGGCACTGCCCGGTGCCATCGTCAAGACGCTCGCTTTCTTCCGGCACAATGCCGGCGAGGCAGCCCTGGCCGCGATCCTGCCCGGGCTGGCAGCTATCGCCCTGACCTACAAGACCGGCGCGGTGACCAGCGAGGCCGTGGCCGCGAACTGGCCGGTCTATGTCCTGGCGCTGCTGGCCTGGTACGGCGCGACATCGCTCTCGCAAGCCGCAATGTTCCGGTTGTCCCTGCGGGGAAAGACCGGCGGATTCCTGGGCTATCAGCTGGGCCCTGATGAATGGCGGCTGGCGGCGTCCTGGGCGCTGGTCTTCTTCCTGGTCATCGTGGCTGGCGGGATTGGTCTCGTCGTGGTGAGTTTCACGATCGGTGCTGTTTCCATGGTCTCGATGTCTGATGCGGGATTGACCCCGGAAGACCCGGTCGCGACCGGCAATATTCCCGACCTGTTTGCCTTTTACGGGCCTGCCGAGTGGGCCGTGACCGGGCTTCTGATCGCGGTGTTCGTCCTGATGCTGGGTGGGTTCGCCGGACGTCTCCTGCTGGCCCCGGCCGCCAGCATGGCGAGACGCAGGGTCCAGGCGCTGTCGGTCATGACGATGACGAAGAAACGCGGCTTTGCCGTCGCGCTGGGCGTCCTGGTCTGTTTCATTCCCACCGGGCTTCTGGTGCACGGGTTCGGCGTTGTCTCGGAGCGATTGTTCGACCTGCCGGTCCATCAACCCGCGCGCCTGTTCACCGAGGCCGGCTTTAGCCCAAGCTGGGCGGTCTATGCGCCGCTTTCCTTCGCGCATGGCTGGTTGGCTGCGTTCCTGACATCGCCGCTGTTTGCCGGGCTGACCACGGCGCTCTACCGCGCCTGGGGCGGGGACGAATAGCCCGGATTTCCCCCTGTTATCCGCGGCAAATTCTGACAAAGTGGGTCCGGGACAACAGGGGAGGTCCGATATGGCCCCGCAAGATTTCAGTTTCGGAAAAGCGGTTTTCCATTTCTTCTCGATTGCCGGGAAGCGCCCGACAGCCGCGCTCTGGATCGCGCTCTGGCAGGCGGTCCTCACCGGGGCACTGGTCTATCTGGCCTTCGTGACGATTGGCGATTTCTATTTCTGGCTCATCGGGCAAATTGCTTCCGGCGTGGAGCCGAACGCAACCGAGTTATTGTCCCGTCTGGGCGGTGCCATAGCGTTCGGACCGCTCATCTCGATTGGCGGCATACTGATCTCTCTAATGGCGCAGGCGGCCTGGCTCCGCTTGCTGACACGCGAGGAAGTCGCCCCCGTTATCCCGTTCCGGATCGGCGGCGACGAGCTCCGCCTTTTTGTCACCAATGTCGGCCTGATGGCGATTGGCATGCTGTTCTATTTCGCCACCAGCCTGATTGTCGGTATCGTGGTCGGTGTCGGCATCGCTGCGGCGGTTGCCGGTGATGGCTCCGTCGGCGCGGGCATGGCCGGTGGATTGTTTGTCGGCCTTTTCATCATCGCGCTTGTTCTCGCGGCCATTTTCGTGGCGGTCCGGCTGTCAGCGGCACCCGCAACAACAGTGCTTGAAAAGCGGATCGCCTTTCCGGCCTGGGGCGCAACAAGGGGCGTCTTCTGGCCGGTACTCGGCAGCTATATCGTCGTGGCCATCATCATTTTCATCCTGTCCTCCATCATCGGCACGATCGTGAACTTCGCCTTCCTGGGCGCATTCATGCCGCTGCTCGGTCAGTTTATCGACATGGCGCAGGCCGGAACCGAGCCCGACCCGCAACAGGTGCTGGCCATGATCGAGTCCCAGCTGCGATCGGCGGGTACGGCTACCACGCTTGCGGCGGCCGGGTTGCTCATGGTGATCCTGCGCGCCTTTACCGACGCGATCTGGCACGGTGTCGGCGCCTATGTCGCGCGGACGAACCGGCCAGTGGTTCCGGACCCGGAGTGACATTCACGGCTTGAAACCCGTCACGGTCTGGTCTGAAACTCCACCCGACACGCCAAGGGAAGGGAGGCCGGCATGAAGCCGCAATTCGACGCCGGACGCGCCATGGGCTTCTTTTTCGAGGTCTTCAAGGCGCGGCCCGCCGCATTCATCGTGCTGTCGGTCTGGACCGTCATCTACGCGGCGGCCTTTGCCGTCTTCCAGATGGCGACGGTGAGCGAGGAATTGCAGCAATTCGTCTCGGTCTATGAGGTTGCGCCAGCATCGGACAACCCGGAAGACATTGCGCTGATGATGTCGGCCATGGGCAGTTACTTCGCGGCCCTTGCGCCCTTCTTTGCCGTCAGCCTGGTGCTGGGTGTCATCGTGGAATCGGCCTGGTTGCGCCTTTTCGTGAAGGGCCAGGACAGCGGCCTGTTTCCCTTCCGGCTGGGCCGTGACGAGGTGGTCTATGCGCTCGCAGGCCTGATCCTGGTGCTCATCCTCATTGTCGCCGGCGTGATCGGTTTCATGGTCGATATTCTCCTGGTGATGGTCTTCATGATGGGCGGCACCGTGGTCGGCATGCTTGGCGTCGGTCTCGGCGTGATTGCATTCATGGTCGTCGTGCTGGCGGTTGTCGTGCGGATATCACCGGTATTGGCGCTCAGCGTCTTGCAGGGACGCTTGCAGGTCGGCGCCGGTATCAGCGGCTCGCAACACTTTTTCTGGTCGCTGCTGGGCAGTTTCGTCGTTGCCATGGTCGTGATGATGATCGCCTACGGGCTGATCGCCGGCCTGAACGCTTTCCTGCCGATCAACGAATACGGACTGACGGCGGACGGCAGCCTTGCGCCCTGGCCGCAATTGTTCGGCTATTACGCCGCGGCGCAGACGCTGGCCATCATCCCGATGGCCATGTTCCGGGGCATCGCCAGCTATGCCGCGCTGCAGATCGCGGAAGCCAATCGCCCGC
>CBDUFA010000284.1:0-3133 GCA_965366295.1 uncultured Hyphobacterium sp. | reverse complement strand
TGGACCAGGCCGAGCCGCTGCTGTTCGAGCGCGGCTCCACCGATGTGACCGGCGTCGACCTGCCCAGGCCGAAGGGCGGCAAGAACCGGCTCGGCGCGTTGAAGCGGGATGGCGGGATCGGCCTGCCGGGCCTCTCCGAGCCGGAAGCGATGCGCCATTATGTGCGCCTGTCGCGCAAGAATTACGCGATCGATCTGGGCCTGTATCCGCTGGGTTCGTGCACGATGAAGCACAATCCGCGCCTCAACGAGAAGATGGCGCGCCTGCCGGGCTTTGCCGATGTCCACCCGCTGCAACCGGAACAGACGGTGCAGGGGGCTTACAAGCTGATCGAGGAGCTGGCGCACTGGCTGATGGTGCTGACCGGCACACCGGCCGTGGCGATGAGCCCGAAAGCCGGCGCGCATGGCGAGTTCTGCGGCATGATGGCGATCCGGGCCGCGCTGGATGCGCGCGGTGAAACCGGCCGCCGCCGCGTGCTGGTGCCGGAATCGGCGCACGGGACCAATCCGGCAACGGCGGTGCAGTGCGGCTTTACCTGCGATTCGATTCCAGCCGACAAGACTGGCCGCGTGGACATGGAGGCCTTCAAGGCCAAGCTGGGCGATGATGTCGCCGGCATCATGCTGACCAATCCCAATACGTGCGGCCTGTTCGAGCGCGATATCCGCGAGATCGCCGACCTGATCCACGAGGCGGGCGGCTATTTCTATTGCGACGGGGCGAATTTCAACGCCATTGTCGGGCGGGTGCGTCCCGGCGATCTGGGCATTGATGCGATGCATATCAATCTGCACAAGACCTTCTCCACGCCGCATGGCGGGGGTGGGCCGGGTGCCGGACCGACCGTGTTCTCCGAAGCGCTGGCGCCGTTCGCGCCGCTGCCCTTCCTGGTGAAGACCAGGGACGGTGCGTCGCTGCGCATGGCCGAGAATGAAGGCGATGTGGACGGTGACGCGAAGCCGTTCGGGCGCCTGACGGCCTTCCATGGCCAGATGGGCATGTTCACCCGCGCGCTGACCTACATGATGAGCCACGGGTCTGACGGGCTGAAGCAGGCGTCGGAAGACGCGGTGCTGAACGCGAACTACGTCCTGGCGCGCCTGAAGCATGTGATGACGCCCGCATTTGACGGGACCTGCATGCACGAAGCGCTGTTCGACGACCGATTCCTGAAGGACACCGGCGTGACCACGCTCGATTTCGCCAAGGCGATGATCGATGAGGGCTATCACCCGATGACGATGTATTTCCCGCTGGTCGTGCATGGCGCCATGCTGATCGAGCCGACGGAAACCGAATCGAAATCGGGCCTCGACCGGTTCTGCGATGTGCTGGCCGGATTGGCGGAAGCCGCGAAAGCCGGGGAGGCCGACCGCTTCAAGGCAGCGCCGGTGCATGCGCCGATGCGCCGCCTCGACGAGACGCAGGCAGCGCGTCAACCTGTCTTGCGCTGGGTTCCGCCGACTGCAGAAGCCGCTGAATAGGCCATCTGACGGCGGACATTCGCCCGATTTCGGTCTTTTTCACTGCTAATGTGTTGCCCGGGTCCTATCGGTGGTCTTGAGGATCGCCTAGGCAGACCCATCTTATGCGGGGAGAAGACGAGACCGGATGAACGAGACGCTGAACAATATGAGCCGGAATCCGATTGGCGGGGTCATCGCCACGGTTCTGCGCATGATCGGCGTCGCTCTCGGCCTGGCCCTGATGGTGATTGCCTTGCCATTGGCGGTGACACCGATTCCGCTAGGCGTGCCGCTGTTCATTTTCGGGGCCATCCTCTTGGCGGGCAGTTCGCCGACGGCACACCGGATCATCACCGGATTTCTCAAACGCCATCCCGGTCTCTGGAACCGCGTGAAGCGTGTCTTCGGCGAAAAAGACGAACCGGAAGACGAAACCCCCGAAACCAAGACATAAAAAAGCCCCGGCGAACCGGGGCTTTTATTTTGGCCTGAGCCTTGAAGCGTCAGTTCAGCCTGGATTCCAGGTCCGCCAGGTCGTCCTTGAGACGGGCGGAGTGATCCGCCTTCTTGGTGTTCTCGGCGATCAGGCGCGCCGCAGCTTCCGTGGCGAGATCCGCGGCCATCGCCTTCACTTCGGCGACGGCATGGGCCTCGGCCTGGGCGATACGCTGTTCGGCCATGGCCGTGCGGCGCTCGAGCCTTGAAGCGAGGTCGGCCCGGGCTTCCTCGCGAAGATGCTTCGCGTCCGCCTTGGCCTGTTCGACAATGGCCTCGGCCTCGGTTTCGGCTTCGCGCTGCTTGCGCTGGAAGCTGGCCAGCAATTCCTGGGCTTCCTCGCGCATGCGGCGGGCTTCGTCGAGATCATGGCGAATCTTGTCCGCGCGATCATCGAGTTGCTTGGCCAGCATGCCCGGGACTTTCGCCCACAGGAGGACGCCGAAAAACACGGCAACGCCGATGGTTGCCCAGAAAGACGTGTCGTTCAGGAGATATGAGATCAATTGCATCCGATTCTCCTAGCGCTTGCCGATCGCCGCGATCGTGGCGTCCGCGTCTTTCTCGGTGACATTCAGACCGGCCAGCCGGTTGGCAGCTTCGGCTGCGGTCGAAGCCGCGATATTGCGAACCTCGGACAGAGCCTTGTCGCGCGCCTGCGACAGCGCCTTCTCGGCTTCCTCGGACTTGGCGGCGATCTCGGCGTCAACCTCGGCGGTTTCGGCAGCGATCTCCTGGTCCATTTCGGCCTTGGCTTCGGCGGCAAGGTTGTGAGCCCGCGCACGGGCATCTGCCAGTGCCTTCTCATAGGCTGCCCGCGTTTCGTCGGCATCGGCCGACAATTGCTGGGCCGCGTCGAGATCGTCGGCAATCCGGTCGCGCCGAGCCTCGATAATCCCGCCAAGCCGCGGAAGGATCCAGCGCGACATCAGGAAATAGAGGGCCGCGAAAGAAAGCACGAGCCAGAAAATCTGGGACGCGAAATAGGTCGGATCAAAGGGCGGGAAGGCGCCGGAGGCTTCATGACCTCCGCCGTGCGTGTCTTCCGGTGCGATGATCGCGAGTGTAACGAGCGCATCAAGCGTCATGGGACGCCTCTTTCCATACCAGAATGGCCGGGAGCCGCGGACAGGATTGCCCGCGGCCCGTATTCATTCAAACGCCGTGCT
>CBDUFA010000283.1:0-3151 GCA_965366295.1 uncultured Hyphobacterium sp. | reverse complement strand
CGGGCGGACGTCAACGTCTCGATCTGCAAGCCGGGCCAGTATGAGAAATTCCGTGAGACCGGTGATTTTGGCCATCTCGGCACGCGCTGCGAAATCAAGAACGTCAACTCGATGCGCTTCATCATGCAGGCCATTGAATACGAGGCGCGCCGCCAGATCGATCTGGTCGAGGATGGCGGCAAGGTAGACCAGGAGACCCGCCTGTTCGATGCCAACAAGGGCGTGACGCGGTCCATGCGCTCGAAGGAAGAAGCCCACGATTACCGCTATTTTCCGTGCCCTGACCTGTTGCCGCTCGAGCTTTCTCCGGACTGGATTTCCGGCATCAAGGCCGATTTGCCGGAATTGCCGGCGGACAAGCGCAAGCGGTTCATTACCGAGCTGGGATTGTCGGAGTACGACGCGTCCGTTCTTGTCGCGGACAAGGACCGGGCGGACTATTACGAGGCGGTGGCCGAGGGGCGCGATCCGAAAGTCGCGGCCAACTGGGTGAACAATGAATTGTTCGGCCGGTTGAACAAGGAAAGCCTCGGGATCACCGAAAGCCCGGTGTCGGCGAACCAGCTCGGTGAGCTCGTGGAGCTTCTCTCCGCGGATGTCATCTCCGGCAAGATCGCCAAGGACGTGTTCGACATTGTCTGGACCGAGGGCGGAAGCCCGAAACAGATTGTCGAGGACCGCGGCCTGAAGCAGGTTACCGATACCGGTGCGATCGAAGCGGTGATTGACCAGCTGATCGCGGACAATCCCGACCAGGCGGCCGAGGTGAAGGAAAAGCCGAAGGCGATGGGCTGGTTTGTCGGCCAGGTGATGAAGGCGATGCAGGGCAAGGCCAATCCGAAGGCCGTCAACGAGATCCTGCGCAAGAAGCTGGGCGTCTAGCCAAACGGTTGAAAATCCATCGCTCCCGACTAGGTCGAGTCAGGAAAGGAGCGATGGATATGACCGAGAAGATTGAAAAAACCGAAGCGCGGCAAGGTGAACGCAAGCGTTGGCAGGAAAACATCCTGCTCCTGTCGCTGATTGGCGCGGCCGTACTGGTTGGCGGCGGCTATCTCGTCTTCGCAGCGGCAACCTGACCTTGCTGACGGCCTTGAAAAGGCCGCGGGATTCTGGGGTTTTCATTCCCCCTGAAAACGCTGACCTGAGTCATTGCGCTGCGGGCGCCGGACCCTAGATCAGGCTTGAACAAACACTGCAAAGACAGGAGCCTCCCCATGTTCACGAAGACCCGCAATTCCGTAAAGCGCCTGCGTGACGGTCAGAGCTGGAAAGAAAACGGATTTGCGCTGACCATTGTCGGCGCCATGTCGTCGGCCGGCCTTGGCGCGCTGGTCGTCTCGACGATGATCTAAAGCAGCCGGATTTCCCGGAGCCGCTCGAGCAGGTATTCCTGTGCCGTCAGCGGTTCCGGGTAACGGTTCGGATTGTCCTTGCTGATGCAGCTCTCCAGCGTGCGGATCGCATAATCCGGCCGGAAGTGCAGGAAGAAGGGCATGGAGTAGCGGGCGAATTTCTGCCGTTCGGGTGCAGGATTGACCACGCGGTGTGTCGTTGACGGCAGGACGTGATTGGTCAGACGCTGCAGCATGTCACCGACATTGATGACCAGGCAGCCGGCGGGCGGATTGATATCGATCCAGTCGCCGGTGCGCCGGTCGATCACCTGCAGGCCGGCTTCCTCGGCGCCCAGCAATAGCGTGATCGTGTTGATGTCTTCGTGCGCGGCCGCACGGATGGACCCTTCCGGCAGGGTGGATTGCTGCGCAGGGTAATGCAGCAGGCGGAGGATCGAGTTTCCATCCGTCACGGTGTCATCGAAAAAGGTCTCGTCCAGCCCCAGATCGCGGGCCACGGCGCGCAGCAGCCGCATGCCGAGCTGATCGAGCGCATCATACAGCCGCGTGACAGCTGCCCAGTCCTCGACCTCGTCCGGGATGACATTCGCCGGCATGATATCGGCATAGGGATGGCCCGGCGGCAGATCGCGGCCGACATGCCAGAATTCCTTCAGATCGATATAGGCCTCGCCCTTGGCGGCTTCACGGCCGAAAGGCGTATAGCCCCGCTGACCCGCGCCGCCGTCGATATAATATTTCTGCTTGGTCTCGACGGGCAGGGCGAAAAACGCCGCGGCGCGCGCATAGGCATCATCGATCAGCGCCTGGTCGATGCCGTGATCGGAAATCACGGCAAATCCGAAACGCCGGAACTCCTCACCCAGCTCGGCGGCAAAAACGTCGGGCGCCGTGTCGTCCAGGGTCAGGGAAACGGGCGGGATTGTCTGGTCGGTCATGGCACACCTGAAAGAATTCGCGTTGTCATACTGTTTGATACCAGCAGTGCAAGTCCCCGTACGCGAGCCCGCCAATTGCCGCAGGCCGGCTGGAAAGGTTTTGGAGAGGTGTCCTAATGAATCGCGGTCTTTCCGTTAGCCGCCATCCATATGATTCAGAGCTGATTCAGACCGCTTAACCGATCTCAAGAATCCCTAACGAAAATAAACCAAAAAAGTCGATTAACCCTGACTTTTCTTAACCTTATAGGAACCACATCCGGGGAATCTCCAACTTGTCCGAGGCCGAAAACGGTCGGGGCATTGGGTGGAACGACCTCTTCGTCACAACGGCAAAGCCGGGGCGGGCAGGCAAAATGATGGGGGCCAGAATGGCTTTCACTGATGTGGAAACGGCGCAAGCCCACGATGCGGTCAATACCGATCCGACGGGCGATGATCTCTGCAAGTTGGGTATCCTGTACTCGACAGGCCAGGGCGGCACGGTCGACTATGTTGAAGCACACAAATGGTTCAACCTGGCGACGCTGATGGGCTGCGAGGCGGCGAAATACTATCGCCAGGAAATCTCCGACGAGATGGACCGGATGCAGATCGCGGCGGCGCAACGCGCAGCGCGCGACTGGCTCGCCACGCGTCACTAGTCCAAACGCTAATTGTTGTTGATCGCGTTCGCGATGGCGTATGAGAACGCCTGATCGAGCGGCAGGATCCCGTAGACATATTGTTCGACGAACAATGTGACTTCGGACACTGTCGAACGCGGCACGAAGACAATGTCATAGCGTTGCAGCGGGAAGGGGTCGGCATTGCCGTCCCCGCGCAAGGCCCGGTGCAAATTGACGGTTCGCATCA
>CBDUFA010000282.1:0-3155 GCA_965366295.1 uncultured Hyphobacterium sp. | reverse complement strand
CACCGATCCGGCCAGGCCGATCACCCATGGCAGGCCAATGGCGAGGTCATCCGTGATCCCAAGGCTCTCCACCGGTCCGGTCAGCACGACGAGCCCGGCCCCCAGCACCGCCATGATGGCCAATTTCAGCCGGCTGCCCAGCGCCAGCAGATCATCGGCAAGGCCGAGAAGGCTGAATCCGAGCGCGGCAATCAGTGCCGGCTGCAAGCCCGACACCGGTGCGATAAGGGCGGTGATCAGCAAGCCGCCGCCCAGCCCGGCCAGCACGCCGAGCCCGCCCCCGCGCGGCGTCGGCCGGGAATGGCTGGAGCGCGCATTGGGATGATCGAGAATGCCGGCATAGCGCACCATCCAGCTGACGGCGACGGCGGCAATGAAGGAAAGGAAGACCGGCCACATCATGCGCCGCTTATGCCGCCTGCGCCCTGAAAGACAACCGGAAAAACAAGCCAGTCGGGATGGTCGCGCCCGATATTGCGGGCCGCGATGTCGCGCGAATCCGTATCCGGATAGATCGCGAAACAGGTCGCGCCCGATCCCGACATGCGGACCAGGGCGGCATTTTCGCTTGCCTCCAGCGCAGCCAGGACATCGTGGATCACCGGCGCCACCGTGCAGGCCGGTCCGGTGAGATCATTTCCTGCGGCATCGAGGTCCGACAGGATGGAAAGCCGGTCCAAGCCGCCGGTGAGCCGGAAACCGGCGCCTGTGCCGCCGGGCATGGCATCAAACGCCGCAAACACCGGTCCGGTCGAGACCGGGATATCCGGATTGACCAGCAGGGCCGGAAAGGCCGGCCAGTCCGCGATCAGCCGGATGCGCTCGCCGCGCCCGCTCATCCGCAAGGGTTGCGACCAGACACAGGCGGGCAAGTCCGAGCCGATTTCCGCGCCGAGCCCGGCCAGCATGTCGAGCGGCCAGTCCAGCGCCCAGAGCCGGTTGAAAGCGCGCAGCGCTGCCGCGGCATCCGCCGAACCGCCGCCCAGCCCGGCACCCGCCGGGATCTGCTTGTCCAGCCTGATCCGCCCCTTGGCCTCATGGCCGCTGGCCGCCGCGAGCAGGCGCACCGCTTTCAGGACGAGATTGTCCTCGCCATCGGGCACGCCCGCCGCACACGGTCCGTCGACCGACAATGACAGCGTATTGGCAGGCGCGACATGGAGCGCATCGCCCTGGTCGGCGAACACGACGATGGAATCGACGGGATGATAATTGTCCTCGCGCAACGCGCCGACGCGAAGGGTCAGATTGACCTTCGCCGGCGCCGGTTCGCGGATCAATTCGGCTCGGCCGCTACGTCCGCGACCATGGTATCAGGCAGTTCGGGATCATCCCCGGCCAGCCGGGCCATCAGGCCGATCCGCTCGTCCTCGTCCGGATCAAGGCCGAGCGCTCGCTCCCACTGGAAGCGCGCCTCGAGACGGCGCCCGACCTGCCAGTAGGCATCGCCGAGATGGTAGTTGATGGTCGGGGCTTCAGGCGACAGCTCCACGGCGCGTTCGAGATGCTGCACGGCAATCTCGTAATTGCCGCGCACATAATGCGCCCAGCCGAGGCTGTCGATGATGTGACCGGCCTCCGGTTCCAGCATCGCCGCGCGTTCGATCATGTCGAAGGCTTCGGAGATATGCTCGCCGCGGATCACCCACATATAGCCGAGATAATTGAGCACTTCCGCCTCGTTCGGCGAGATCGCCAGCGCCGACTGGAAATCGGCCTCGGCCTGTGCCCAGCGATCCGTCTGCTCATAGCAGATCGCCCGGAAATAATAATACCGCCAGTCCGGCACCAGGCCCTGCTCGTCGCGGACTTCCAGCGCGCGCGAATACATTTCCGCGGCCAGTGTGTATTGCGTCGAGGCGCGCAGCAAATCGGCATAGACCAGTGTCGCCTCGACCGCGCCGGTGTCCTCGGACACTTCGCGCGCTTCCGCCAGGGCGGTGTCGAGATCGCCCATCGTTGCGCGCAACCAGATCCGGTCGATATCCGCCGACAGCCGGAACGGACCTTCCGGCACGGCATTGTAGGCGTCGATGGCCGCGTCCTGCAGACCGGTCCGCTCCAGCGCCCCGGCCAGCAGCACCGTCGAGGGCGCGTAATCCGGGTCGAGCCGCCGCGTCAGGCGCAGATAGACAACCGACAGGTCGATATCGGCTTGCGAAGCCAGCGCGGCCGAAGGTCCGAACACCGAGCGCGCCGCGGCTTCACTCGCCGTCAGGCGCGAAGGCACGCGCCGGGTCTGGCTGGCAATCCGCCGGGCCTCGGTGATGCTGCGTTCGGTCGGCTGCTGGCGAAGATACTGGTCGTAGAGCTCGATCGCTTCGTCGCGCCGACGTTGACGCAACAGGAAATCGCCATAGAGCGCCACCGCGATACGGGTGAACGGGCTCTCGCTGACCGCCGCCTGGTAGGCGCCGTCGGCCAGCTCTGCCTCACCGGCATAATCGGCGAGCAGCGCCCGGTGTACCGTCAGGAAGGCGGCCGCATAGCCCGGAACCGTGGCATTACGCGCACGGTCCAGCGCGCCGTCGACATCGCCGGCCCCGGCGCGGGCCCAGTCCGTCATCAGCTCGGCTATGAACTCGTTGAACGGGCCGAGCTGTTCGGCATCCAGCCAGTCCTGCGCCTGCGCATACTGGCGGCTGGCGATGGCATCCGCGGCGAGGAAGAGCCGGGCAAGCCGGGTTTCATCGCCCGCGGCGGCCGATACCCGCGCCGCCTCGATGGCCGTTTCCTCATTCCCCGACAGGACCGATGACAGGAAGGTCCGCTCGGCCAGGATGGCGCTGTCGGGCTCCTGCTCCCAGGCTGTGGCGTAGTATTCCGACGCGCCCTCGGCATCGCGCGCCGTGCCGGCGAAGCGGCCGGCCAGGAAAGCGCCATAGGAGGACGGTCCGGGGTCCTCTCCGGTAATGAAGGGCGAGGACGGATCCTGCGCTGTCGTCTGGCAGGCGGACAGGACCAGTGCGGAAGCGGCAAAAAGAAGGGAAATCCGGCGTTTCATACCGTCACGTTACGCTTTCACCGCTCACACACAAGCATCGCTGCATTACATGTTGGAGTAGATCGGTCCCTGCCCGCCTTCAGGCGTGGTCCAGTTGATGTTCTGGTTCGGATCCTTGATGTCGCAGGTTTTGCAGTGAACGCAATTCTGC
>CBDUFA010000281.1:0-3155 GCA_965366295.1 uncultured Hyphobacterium sp. | reverse complement strand
TGGCTTGCGAGAGAATCGCCTGCGCTTCGCCGGCGGGCAGGTTCAGCGCTTCGGCGAGCGCCATGAAGCGTTCGCCCGCCGCTTCATCGGCGATATAGCGGCCCGCCCCTTCGCGCCGGACCAGGCTGTTGAGATTGAAGCAGTTATTCATGTCGCGGACATGCCCGACCAGCGCCCCGCCCTCGATCTCGAATTGCCGCGCCCCCTGCACCCAGGCATCGCCCGGCCGCATTGGCTCGCCGGCCGGCGGCAGGGACCGCACAAGCGCCCCCTCGGCGAAATCGCGCGCGCCCATCGCATACCAGTAGGCCGTATCCCGCGCCGCCAGGTTTCCCGACCGGCCGATCGAATAGAACAGGCCCTGCGACAGGCCGACCGCGACCACCGCCATCACTGCCGTGATCATCAGCGCCGTGATCAGCGCCGCGCCGCGTTTGCTGGTCGCGCCGGTCATGACGGCATCTCCGGGGTCAGCAGTATGAATTCCAAATCGCGCCCATCGCGCATTTCCGTGCGCAAGCGTACCGCCCGGGGCAGGTCAAGCGTGCCGCCCTCGCCGCGCGCTGACAGCGCCGAGCCGGCCCAGCTGTTCAGCCGCAGGAAGCCCAGCTCGATGCCGGTGACCCCGTCGAGCAAGACGAAGTTCCGGGCCGGCGTTGCCGCCGCCCGGTCCGGATAGCTCCAGCTGCGCCGGATCAGCCGGTCGTGATGAAGCAGATATTCGACATATTGCAGCGAGCCACGCGGTTGCACGCCGCCCGGATTGGGCCGTCCGGCCCGGGTGAAGGCGATCAGCACGGTCTCGTCCGCCGCGGCATCGGGCGAGGCAATCCCGGAACTGGCCCCGGCAAAGGCGATGCTGCCGGCGCGCCCGTCGATCTGCCGGGCGGGGCGGTTGACCAGCTGGCCGAAATCCTCGCGCATCAGCACCCGCGCCCGGTCGATCATCGCCGCCCTGTCACCACTGGATGCGTTGAGGTCGCGTGCGGCAAGCGAGGAATTGAGCAGCCCGGTCGCCATCGCGCCGAGCAGCGCAAACACCACCACCGAGACCAGCACCTCGATCAGCGAGAACCCGGCCCGCGCGTTCATGACGCCCTCCGGAAGGTGACAATGCGGTGCTGGCCCGCGCCTGCGGCTTCACTCACATCCAGCTGCACCCGCAGCAGGCCGGGATCGCCCGTGGGCAGGACTGTGAGGGTCCAGTCATAGGCGCGGCCGGCCATTTCATAGTGCCCGCTATCCGACACTAGCCGGCCACCGGCCTGTTCGATGATCGCGGTGTTGAGCACATTGTCCGCCGCCAGCGCAGCATAGCTGCGCGCCTCGATGATCTGCGCCCCGCGCGTCGATTGCTGGGTCGCATTGAGCAGCGCAATGCCGGAGATCGCCAGCACGGCGAGCGCGGCCAGCATCTCGATCAGGGAAAAGCCGGACCGCGCGCTCATACCCCGTCTCCCGCGACAAGGCGGATACCGTCCACCCCGCCGGTCTCGACCCGCCAGCGCCCTGTGCGTGACTCGATGCGGATCGACAGCGCCTCGTTGGCACCCGTCGGATCGAACCAGTAATCCGGCAAGGCGGGCGCTTCGGGATCCACCACCAGCGACCGGACCAGGCCGGATGACAGGGTCACACCATCGGGCAGCTGGCGGTCTTCCAGTGCCGCACGCCGTGGCAGGGCGTGCCAGCCCCCGTCCGCATAGAGCAGGAATTGATAGCCATCGGCCGACAGGTCGAGTCCGATGATCTCGCCGCGCGTGACCGCCAGCGTCTCGGCCCGCGCCAGGTCGAGCTGCAATTGCGCCGCTGCGCGCTGCGCGGGATCGGTGTCCGGGCGCAGCGTCAGATACGCCGCACCGGTCATCAGCGCGATGATGGCCAGCGCCACGAGCACCTCGACAAGCGAGAAGCCGGCGCGGCCCGGAGACAGGGGCCGGCTCAATTCTCCCAATTGCCGATATCGGCATTCTGGCCTTCACCACCGGCGCGGCCATCCGCGCCTAGTGTGAAGATGTCGAATTCGCCATGCTCGCCGGGATAGAGATACTGGTAGGGATTGCCCCACGGATCGTTCGGCAGCCGCCGGATGAACCCGCCCGACGGGAAACGTGCCGCTGCGCCGGTGTCGGACGGGCCGCCGACCAGCGCATCCAGCCCGTCTCCGGTCGAGGGATAGGACAGCATTTCCAGCTGGTAGAGCTCGACCGCCTGTTCCAGCGTGCGGATGTCGGTGCGCGCCTTCTCGGTCATGGCGCGGTCGCGGCTCGGCAGCACATTGATCACCACCACGGTGGCGAGAATGCCGAGAATGACCAGCACCACCATGAGCTCCATCAGCGAGAAGCCGTCCTTGCCGGTGCGGGTATCTGGGGTCGGTGTCATCGTCGCATCTCCTATCCGAGGGCGAGTGTGTTGAGTTGCAGAATGGGCAAGAGGATCGACAGGATGATCCCCGTCACGATCACGCCCATCGTGATGATGATGGCGGGTTCCAGCAGGTTGAGCGCGAGACTGGTGCGCCCGTCCGTGTCCTGCTCCAGCTGTTTTGCGGCGCGTTCGAACATGTCGCCCAGCGCGCCGGAGCGCTCGCCGGCGGCCACCATGTGCACCAGCAGGCCGGGAAACCAGTCATGGCGCCGCAAGGCCTCCGACAGGCCGGTGCCGGTCTCGACATCATTCACCACCCTGCCGAGGGTTTCCGCGAACGCGCCATTGCCGGCGGCCCGGGCCGAGGCGCGCAGCGCGTCGGGCAGCACGGCCCCGGACTGGATCAGGATCGCCATGGTGCGCGCAAAGCGGGCCGCCTCCATGTCGCGGGTCCAGCCGCCGGTCAGTGGCAGCCGCCGCATCCAGTGATCGCGGCGCAAGCGCACGGCCTCGCTGCGAAGGGCCAGCATCGCGCCCAGGCCGAGCGCCAGAAATCCCGCCAGCAGCAGCCAGCCATATTGCTGAAGGACGCCGGACAGGCCGATCAGCACTTGCGTCGGCATGGGCAGCTCAACGCCGGTCCCGTCGAATTGCTCGGCAATCTGCGGCACGATGAAGACGATGAGGATGGCGACCACGCCGAACGCGGTCACGCCCAGTGCGGCGGGATAAATCAGCGCCGCCTGCATCTTGCCGCGGATCTCGGCGGATTTTTCGAGGTATTC
>CBDUFA010000280.1:0-3159 GCA_965366295.1 uncultured Hyphobacterium sp. | reverse complement strand
GGGGCCAAGCACGGCGTTTGCCAGTTCGCCAATGACAATGCGCCGGGCCAGATCGTGATTTCAGGCGCGAAAGACGCCGTCGATGCCGCGATCGAGTTCGCCAAGGCACAGGGCGTGAAGCGCGCCATGCCGCTGCCCGTGTCCGCGCCCTTCCATTGCGCGCTGATGCAGCCGGCTGCCGATGCCATGGCCGAAGCGCTGGCCGCGGCCACGATCCAGGCGCCGAAAGTGCCGGTCGTGGTGAATGTCCGCGCCCGCCCGGAGAGCGATCCGGACGCGATCCGTTCGCTTCTGGTCGAGCAGGTGACAGGCCGCGTGCGCTGGCGCGAGAGCGTGGAATGGATGGCCGGCGAGGGTGGTATCATCGATTTCGCCGAAGCCGGTGGCAAGGTGCTGACCGGCATGCTGAAACGCACCGCGCCGGACGCCAATGGCGTCGCGCTGATCACCCCGGAAAATCTCGACGCCTTCGCGTCGTCGCTGAAAGGATAATCCCCATGTTCTCACTGGACGGAAAAACCGCGCTGGTCACCGGTGCCACCGGCGGCATCGGCGGCTCCATCGCCCGCGCACTGCATGCCCAGG
The DNA here is from genome assembly GCA_965366295.1 of uncultured Hyphobacterium sp. Taxonomy (GTDB): domain Bacteria; phylum Pseudomonadota; class Alphaproteobacteria; order Caulobacterales; family Maricaulaceae; genus Hyphobacterium. The sequence continues at coordinate 2,574 of CBDUFA010000280.1, read as the reverse complement.
GTGCGACGGTGACGATCTCCGGCACACGCCAGGAAAAGCTGGACGCGTTGAAGGCCGAGCTGGGCGAGCGCGTTCATGCCATCGCCTGCGATCTGTCCGACGGCGAGGCGGTCGACGCCCTGCCGAAGCAGGCGGCCGAAGCCATGGGCGGGCTGGATATCCTCGTTGCCAATGCCGGCATCACCAAGGACGGCCTGTTGATGCGCATGAAGGACGAGGACTGGGAACAGGTCCTGAAGATCAATTTGGAAAGCTATTTCCGCCTGACCCGTGCGGCCCTGCGCGGCATGATGAAGGCGCGCCACGGCCGCATTATCGGCATTACCTCGGTGGTCGGCGTGATGGGCAATCCGGGGCAGGCCAATTATTGCGCCTCCAAGGCCGGCATGATCGGCTTCACCAAGTCGCTGGCCCAGGAAGTCGCCGCCCGCGGCGTGACCGCCAATTGCGTGGCGCCGGGCTTCATCGCCTCGCCGATGACCGATGCGCTCAATGACGACCAGCGCGCGGCCATCCTCGCCAAGATCCCGTCCGGTGATCTGGGCAGCGGCGATGATATTGCCGGAGCCGTGGCCTATCTGGCCAGCGACGAGGCCCGCTACGTGACGGGGCAGACCTTGCACGTCAATGGCGGCATGGCCATGATCTGATAAGAGATGTCCGGTGAGCAGGGTGCGGCTAGTCAATCAGAATAGACCATGCTAGGTGCCGCTTTCCGGTCATAACGGGGTGAAAGCGCATGTCATCGGCGCTTCACGGCATAGCCAGCCCCGCATAAGGTTTTGCGAAGGATTGTAGAAGGGAATCGCTTATGTCCGACGTTCTTGCCCGTGTGAAGAAAATCGTTGTCGAGCATCTTGACGTTGAAGAAGACAAGGTCACCGAAAAGGCCTCCTTCATCGACGATCTGGGCGCTGACTCGCTGGACAATGTCGAGCTGGTCATGGCGTTCGAAGAGGAATTCGACATCGAAATCCCCGACGATGCCGCCGAGCACATCCAGACGGTTGGTGACGCTGTGAAGTTCATCAGCGAGAAGACCGGCTAAGCACGGATCATCATGCGCCGCGTAGTAGTTACCGGGCTTGGGCTGGTCACGCCGCTGGGATGCGGGATCGATCCTGTCTGGGAACGGCTGATCGGCGGTGCTTCGGGCATCAAGCCCATCGAACATTTTGATGCCAGCGATCTGGGAAGCCGGATTGCTGGCATTGTTCCTAGAAAAGACGGCCGCGGCGGCGGTGCGGACGACCCGCACGCGTTCGACGCCGATGCTGTCATGTCGCCGCGCGAGCAAAAGCGCATCGACGAGTTCATCCTCTATGGAATCGCGGCCGCCGATCAGGCCCTCGCGCATTCCGGCTGGAAAGCCGAGGATGACGAGCAGGCCGAGCGCGCCGGCGTCCTGATCGGGTCGGGCACGGGTGGCCTGGGCACGATCTACGAGACCTCCATCCTGCTCAAGGAAAAGGGGCCGCGCCGCATTTCGCCCTTCGTGATTCCCGGCATCATCATCAATCTGATTTCCGGACAGGTCTCGATCCGCCACGGGCTGAAAGGCCCCAATCATGCGGTCGTGACGGCCTGTTCTACCGGTGCGCATGCCATTGGCGATGCCGCGCGCATGATCCGCTATGGCGATGCCGACATGATGGTCGCCGGCGGTGCCGAAGCCGCGATCTGCCGCCTCGGCGTTGCCAGCTTCGTAGCCGCCCGTGCCATGTCGACCGGCTTCAACGACCAGCCCGAAAAGGCTTCGCGCCCCTATGACAAGGACCGCGACGGCTTCGTCATGGGCGAGGGCGCCGGCGTCCTCGTGCTGGAAGAATACGAAAGCGCGAAAAAGCGTGGCGCCACCATCTATGCCGAGGTGGCGGGCTATGGCCTGTCGGGCGACGCCTATCACATCACCGCCCCGGCCGAGGACGGCAATGGCGGCTTCCGCTCGATGAGTGCCGCGCTCAAGGATGCCGGCATGACCCCGGCGGATATCGATTATGTCAATGCGCATGGCACCTCGACGCCGCTGGGCGACGAGATCGAGCTGAAGGCCGTGGAACGCCTGTTCGGCGACCAGGCCGGCAATATCGTCATGTCCTCGACGAAATCCTCCATCGGGCATTTGCTCGGCGCCGCCGGGGCGGTGGAAGCCATCTTCTCCATCCTTGCCATGCGCGACGGGATCTGCCCGCCCACGCTCAACCTCGACAACCCGTCCGTGGAAACGCCGATCAATTTGGCGCCGCACACGGCGGTGGAAAAACCGGTACGGGCGGCGCTGTCCAACTCCTTCGGTTTTGGAGGCACGAATGCCTCGGTCATTTTCCGCGCCGTGGACTGACCGGCGATGAGCGAACAGAAATCGGAAAAGAAGAAGACAGGCCTGGTTGGCAAATTGCTGACCGGTTTCCTTGTATTGCTGCTCGCCGGTATCGTGATCGTCGCGGCTGCGGCCTGGTTCTCCTGGAACTGGCTCCAGTCCGAAGTCGCCGCGCCCGGCCCGCATGCCGAGGAGACCGTGCTCACCCTGCCGCGCGGCGCCGGTCTGATCACCATCGCCAACCAGCTGGAATC
>CBDUFA010000279.1:0-3166 GCA_965366295.1 uncultured Hyphobacterium sp. | reverse complement strand
GTCGGCCAGGGCGCTGTTGCCGATCTCCAGCCCGTCCGCCATGGCCAGACCGGCCTCGACCGTGCCGCCATGACCCGCCGCCACCTCGAACGTGCCCGCAATGCGGCGCAGGCCCAGTGGTTCGACCATGGCCTCGCGCACCACGGAAAAGCTCGCCCCGCTGTCGAGCACGGCCCGGGTACCGACGCCATTAACCGCCATCTCCACCCGGCGAAGCCCGGCGGCGTCCCGGGTAATGGCGATCTCGGCCACGTCGTGCCGGGGCCGGGTCTGCGGCGCCTCGTCCGCCAGCGCGGCCACAATCGCCGCGGTGCGGGCCATATGTTCGCGCTCCGTGGCTTCCAGCCTGTCGCCGGCGAGCAGCTCGGACAGCCGCGCCGAGGCCTGGGCATACTGGCCCGAGCGCAGCGCGGCATCGGCGGCCAGCTCGGTCAGTTCGCGGCGCAGGGCGGGATCGACATCGTCGCGCTCCAGCAAGCGGTTGAGCAGGGTCACCGCGCGGTCATCGCGGGTGAACACCGTCATCATGGTGGCGATGGCCGACCAGTGCTCGACCTCGTTTTCCGCGTTATCAATGCGGGCCTCGACGGCCGCGATATCCCGGTCCGCAATCATCTCGGCAAGGCTGGGCGCCTCGGCCGATTGCAGCATGGCAAGGGCGATCAGCGGGGTGACAAGCATGGGTTTCCTCCTGTTTGCCGGAACCCTGCCCGCACTCGAAAAATTCAACGATTTACAAATTGGCCACGGGTTCGAAACCCGCACGCCCCGATATTTTCCCGGCTGCGCCCAAATCCTGCCGCAAGCGTTTTTTAAAGTCTCTCTGCTAGCGTGTTCGATACGTGAAGAAAGGTCCGGCCATGTTGCGGCTCGCCATGTTTCTGACGGTTCTGACCCTGGTCCTGTCCGGTGTGACGGCCAGCGCGGTCGCCTTCACGCATGGCAATGTCGATGCCGGCATCGCCTTCCTGTGGCCGGCTGTCGCCATCGCCGTCATCGTCGGCATGGCCCTGCCGCGGCACAAATCCGTCTAGCGCTTGTTCCAGACAACCCGGTAGAGATCGAAACGCCGGTCGCGCAGATTGCGCACCGTGCCGGAATGGCGGGCCGAGGTCAGGTCGTCGAGACGCACATCCGCCACCACGATGGTCTCGACATTTTCCGCCGCCACCGCGGCCAGCCCGTCGCGCGCGAACGGGAAATCACAGGGCGTGATGATCGCGCTTTCGGCGTAGTTCACGTCCATGTTCTCGACATCCGGCAGATTGCCGACAGTGCCCGCCGTGACGACATAGACCTGGTTTTCGACCGCCCGGGCATGGGCGCAATAGCGCACCCGTAAATGCCCGGTCCGGTCATCGGTCGCATAGGGCGCGAACAAAATGCCGGCCCCTTCATCGGCCAGCTTCCGGGCCAACTCCGGGAATTCCGCATCATAACAGATCAAAACGCCGATCGGGCCGCAATCGGTCGGGATGGTCCGCACCTCGTCGCCGCCCTTGATGCCCCACCAGAACTTCTCGTTCGGGGTCGGGTGGATCTTCTCCTGGGCGTGCACCGAGCCGTCGCGCAGGAAGACATAGGCGACATTCTGGATATCGCCATCCTCGGTCTGGGTCGGGTGAGACCCGCCGATGATGTTGATATTGTAGCCAACCGCCAGGCCGCGCATGAACTCGATGAAGCGCGGCGTGTGCCGGGTCAGCGCCTGGATCGATTCTTCCGGCGTCAGCTTGCGCTTTTCCAGCGCCAGCAGGGCGACGGTGAACATTTCCGGGAAGACGCAGAAATCGGCGCGGTAATCCGAGCACACATCGACGAAGTATTCGACATTGCGTTCGAAGGCTTCGAGACTGTCTTCCGCCCGCGCCTGGAACTGGACCGCGGCCACCCGCACCGTGCGCGGCTCGGGCCGGACCGGCGCCTTCTCTTCCTCGGCATAGGACGGGTTGTGCCAGGCCATCAGCAGGGCATAGCCGAGGGAATCCTTGTCCTCGTCATAATAGCCCTTCATCAGGCGCACCGGTTCGAAACCCTGCCGCGTCTGGAAGGCATAGACCGGGTCGCGGGCCTTCTTTTCCTTGACCGCCTCGAGATAGGCTTCCGGCGTGCCGTATTCCTTGACCTTGCGCTTGAGCGAAGGGATGCGGGCGCCAAAGACAATGCCTTTCAGCCCCCAGTCCTCGCACAGGCCGCGGCGGGCATCATAGAGCCGCTGGCCGAGACGGATGCGGCGCACCTGCGGATCGACGCAGACCTCGGCCCCGTAAAGCCATTCGCCATCGGGATTGTGCAGCGAGCCATAGCCATGGCCGGTAATGCTGTCGAGCGTGTGGTTCCCGAAGGCGTGCGCCTCGTCGACGATGAAGGTCGACGCCCAGCCCGCCAGCTCGCCGTCCAGCTCGACCACGAACTGGCCTTCCGGGAAACGCTCCAGCCGGCCGCGGATCATGCCCGGCGTATCGGGCTCCAGCTTGGGAAAGGCCCGCTTCTGCAACGCGATAATGTCGTCAATGTCCCGGCCTTCCGCATTGCGGATGACCAGGCGGGCTGACTTGTTATGCGCATTGTCGGCAGACGGCATGAAACCTCTCTAGCGGTAGAATTCGGTGCGGCGGTCGCGAAAGAAACCCCATGCCGCACGGTGACGGTTGAGGAAGTCGAGATCGAACGTGGCGCTGACGAAGCCGGTCTCGGTGCGGTCCAGCTCGCTCACCACCGCGCCGGCATGATCGGCGATGAAGGAGGTGCCATAGAAGACCTGGCCATCCTCATCGCCCACCCGGTTGGCGGCCACGACCGGCATCACGTTGGACACGGCATGGCCCTGCATGGCGCGGCGCCAGCGGGCAGCGGTATCGAGGCTGTCATCATGCGGTTCGGACCCGATCGCCGTCGGATACATCAGCACGTCAGCGCCCATCAGCGCCATGGCGCGGGCACATTCCGGGAACCATTGGTCCCAGCAGATCCCGACCCCGATCCGGCCAAAGCGCGTGTCCCACACCTTGAACCCGGTATCACCGGGACGGAAATAGTATTTCTCCATATAGCCCGGCCCGTCCGGGATATGGCTCTTGCGATAAACCCCCAGCGCCGCCCCGTCCGCATCCAGCATGACCAGCGAATTGTAATAGCAGGGCCCGTCCTTCTCGAAGATCGAGAC
>CBDUFA010000278.1:0-3188 GCA_965366295.1 uncultured Hyphobacterium sp. | reverse complement strand
GGGCGAAGCCGATTGGCGCCTTGTCGGAGACGTCAAGGCGGCAGTGTCCATTCCTGTCGTGGTCAATGGCGACATTCGCGATCTGGTGAGTGCGCGCAAGGCGCTTGCTGAGTCGAGCGCGGATCTCGTCATGGTGGGCCGGGCTGCCGAGGGGCGGCCATGGCTGATCGCCGAGCTGGACGAAGCGCTTGCTGGCCGGTCCGCCAAGATCGGTCTGGAACGAAAAGTCGATGCCATTCGCCAGCAGCTCGATCAGTCCCTGCGTTTTTATGGTGATCACATCGGCCTTCGCATGATGCGCAAGCATTTTGCCGCTTTTGTCAGCCACGAGCTCGCTGGCGACCAGTCGTTGCGACATCGCTTGTGCCAGGCGAATGACGCGTCCGAAGCGTTCGCTGCACTGGATCAATGCATCGATCACGCCCTGGTCGCGGCCTAGCCTGTGTCCTGAACGACACAAGGTCGTTGATTTGGCGCAACAACTCGGCAATCATTTGCTGGATGCCTGAAGTTCAAACTGATCAGACCGACAAGGTTTTCCACGAACACGCGGCGCTGCCCAAGGGGCTGATTGCGGCGTTGTGGACGGGTGTGGTCGTTACAACGGCCATTATCCTGTTCTCGGCCATGGTGTTGATATTTGGCGACGACCAGACTTTTCCCGGCCGCCGCAATCTCGTTTATCTGCTGATTTTCAACCTGGCTGTCCTGCTGGCGATGGGCGCCATGGTCGGCTTCCGGGTCGCGCGCCGTTTTGCCGGGCGCCGTTATGGCGAGCCGGCGCCGCGTTTGCACCTTCGTTTCATCTTCATGTTCTCGCTGGCAGCTGCCGCACCTGCCATCCTGATGGCACTGATCCTTGGCGGCGTCCTTACCCGGGGCGTCGAATACTGGTTCGGGGAGCGCGTGAACACGCTCGTGGAATCCGCCGCCGAGACCGCACGTGTGATCATGGAGCAGCAGTCCGACGAGGCGCTCAACGAGATGCAGCTTATGGCGTTCGACATTAGTGGCGCCGAGCCTGTCGCGGCGTTCTCGAACGACCCGGACACCTATAACGCCTATTTCCGGCGGCAAGCGATCGTCCGCGGCTTCCGGTCGGCCTATCTGGTCGACAGCGAGGGCAATATCCTGGTGCGGGCGGAGGATGGCAGCTCACCCGACTATGTAATGCCGTCCCAACGTCTCTATCAGCTGGCGCAGGATGGCGATCTGGGCGTGTCCGATCCGGACCAGCTTAGCGGGACGGAATCGTCCTTGCGCGCCCTGCTTTTGCTGGCTGCCTACGAAGATGCCTATCTTTACGCCACACTGGACGTGGATCTGACATTGCTGCAGCGGGCGCAGGGCGCGCTGGATGATTATCGGGCCGCCACCCAGAGCGAGGGTGAAACGCGGCTGGTCTTCATCCTGGTCTATTTCGAAACGGCATTCCTGATCCTGATCGGCGCCATCTGGCTGGCGCTGTCGGCGGCAACCCGCATCGTGCGGCCGGTCTCCGGTCTGGTCAGGGCGGCCGAGCAGGTCAGGCAGGGCAATCTCGACACCCGGGTCGACGTCAAGCGCGAGGACGACGAGATCGCCACGCTTGGGCGTGCCTTCAACCGGATGACGCGGCAATTGCGCGGTCAGCGGCGGGAACTCGTCATGGCGCACAACCAGTCGGAAAATCGCCGCGCATTCACCGAGGCGGTGCTCTCGGGCATCAGTGCCGGCGTGATCCGTCTGGATGACCGCGACCGGATAACGCTGGCCAATCGGCCGGCGTGCGACCTCCTGGGCCGCAGCGAGGACGAGCTGGTCGGTGAAGAACTGGCCCTTGTGTCGCCTGAGCTGGAGAGTGTGGCGATCCAGGCGCGCCAGCGATCCGGAGAAATCGCGGCGTCCCAGATCGAATTGTCCGAAGATGAAGAGCGGCCCATCAGCCTCAATGTCCGTGCCGGCCTGGACCCCGATGCCGGCCTGATTCTCACTTTCGACGATGTCAGCCGGCTTGTTGCGGCCCAGCGCAGTGCGGCCTGGCGTGATGTTGCCCGGCGTATTGCCCACGAAATCAAGAATCCGCTGACACCGATTCAGCTCTCCGCCGAACGTTTGCAGCGGCGCTACCGGAAACAGGTGCCCGAAGAAGAGCTTCAGACGTTCGACCGTTGTGTCGAGACGATTGTCCGGCAGGTCAGCGATATCGGCCGCATGGTGGATGAATTCTCGTCCTTTGCGCGCATGCCGCAGCCGAAGATCGAACCCGTCGGACTCAGCGACCTGATCCGCAATGTCGTCTTCGCCCAGCGCGTGGCCAGCCCCTCCATCGCCATCGAGTTCAAGGAACCGCCCGGCGACATCCTGGCTGACTGTGACGAGCGGCTCGCCGCCCAGGCCCTTACCAATATCGTCAAGAACGCCTCGGAAAGCGTGACGACGCGGGTTGAATCCGACGGCGCCAAGGCTGCCAAGGGCCGCATCCGCTTGTCGCTCGCGCCTGAAGACGGCTTCGCGGTCATCACGATCGAGGACAACGGTCTCGGCTGGCCGCAGGTCAATCGGGAACGGCTTACTGAACCCTACATGACGACCCGCGAGAAGGGCACAGGGCTCGGCCTCGCCATCGTGAAACGCGTCATGGAAGATCATCGCGGCCGGCTGGAACTCGACGAGCCGGCAGATGGAAATGGCGCGATCGTGCGCATGAAATTCCCGATTTCCGGCCAGACTGGCCCGGATATCGCTACTGAAACCGAAAATGCCCAGGTGTGAGACATGGCCAACGACATTCTCATAGTCGAGGACGAAGGCTATCAGGCCCGCGAAGCGGCCAATGCCGATGATGCCCTGGCAGCGATCCGGACCCGGAAGCCATCGCTGGTGATACTCGATGTCTGGCTGCAAGGCAGCCGGCTCGATGGGATCGAATTGCTCGACGAGATGAAAAAGGTGGACCCGGAATTGCCGGTGATCGTGATTTCCGGTCACGGCACGATCGAAACCGCCGTCGCGGCCATCCGCAAGGGCGCCTACGATTTCATCGAGAAGCCTTTCAAGAGTGACAAGCTGATCCTGACGATCGAACGCGCCATGGAAGCCAGCCAGTTGCGGCGTGAAAATGCCGAGCTCAAGGCGCGCGGGCCGGGTGAACCCGAACTGATCGGCAAGTCCGGCTTGGCTGAGCATCAACCGGGACGAGGCGTAGG
>CBDUFA010000277.1:0-3192 GCA_965366295.1 uncultured Hyphobacterium sp. | reverse complement strand
TGCCGGTCTTGCCAGCCATCTCGACGCCCTCCACGCCCAGCCCGCCGAGCGTGTAGTAGGACGTGCCGCCCGGTTCGTGGACAACGGCACGGAGCCCGTCACGGACCAGTTCGAAATGCTCGGGATGAATGGTGAGCTCCGAGCCCTGGTCGGCTGGCTGGTCGAGGTATAGCCGCGGTTGCACAGAGCGGCCGGACGCCAGCCGGGCGGTCATCACCGCCATCTGCAGCGGCGAGGCCAGCATATAGCCCTGCCCGATTGCCGTGATCAGCGTTTCACCCTGAGCCCAGCGCTGGCCATAGCGCGAAAGCTTCCATTGCTCGTCGGGCACGATGCCCCGGGAAACGCCGGCAAGACCGATCTCGGGCGCGGAGCCAAGGCCGAACCGGCGGGCGGCTTCCGCGATGCGCTCGATGCCGAGGCGCTGGGCGACTTCGTAGAAGAAGACGTCGCAGGAGGTTTTCACGGCTTCGCGCAGATTGACGCGACCATGACCCTGACGCCGCCAGCAGTGGAATTCCCGGTCGCCGAACTCGATACTGCCACGGCAGGTGAAATGGTCGTTCGGCGTGACCGCGCCGGCTTCAAGTGCCGCCAGCGCCACGACCGCCTTGAAAGTCGATGCCGGCGGATAGGTGCCTTGCAGCGCCTTGTTGAAGAGCGGCCGGTATTCGTTCTGGTTCAGCGCGTTGAAATCGGTCTGGGAAATGCCGGTGACAAACTGGTTGGGGTCATATCCGGGCGTCGAGACCAGCGCCAGGATGTCCCCGTTCTCGACATCCATTGCGACGGCCGCACCACTTTCACCGGCAAGGCGTTCATGGGCGAAGCGCTGCACATCGGCATCAATCGTGAGGCGGACATCCTCACCCGGTGTGGCCGGCACGGATTGTTCCGGCAACTCGCGGATCACGCGGCCGAAGGCATTGACCTCCACTTTCAGCGACCCGGCGGCCCCGCGCAGCGTGTCGTCGCGCGCCGCCTCGGCTCCGGCCCGGCCGATCCGGAAACCGGGATGGCGCAGCAGCGGGTCATTGCCGGCCATCTCCTCGGACGCCGGCTGCACATAGCCAAGGATATGGGCAAAGGCGTTGGCCGAGGGATAGTCGCGGAGCTCGGCGACTTCCGGGATGATGCCGGGCAATTCGGGTGTTTGCAGGTTGATGGCAGCGAAACTGTTCCAGTCGAGATCATCGCGGATCGTGACCGGGCGGAAGCCGGGCGAGCGGCTGACATTGCGCAGGATACGTTCGCGTTGTTCGGGCGTGATCTCGATGATGCGGCCGAGCCGGTCGAGCGCGTCTTCCACGTCGCCGGCCTGTTCCGGCACCATGACGACGCGATAACTGTCGCGATTGTCGGCCACGGGAATCCCGAACCGGTCGAGGATCCGCCCACGCGACGGTGGTGACAGCAGGAAATTGAACTGGTTGTCCTCGGACAGAAGCCGGTAGCGCTCGGTCTCGATCACCTGCAGCTGGTAAAGCCGTCCGCCCAGCGCGGTGAAGACAGCCGCGCCACCGGCGCCCATCATCAGGGCGCGGCGGGTGAATTTCAGCTGCTGTTCCTGGCGATCCGACTTCATGGCATCACGACCCGAAGGCGCCGCGCAGATTGCGGCGGCGGATGGAGAAGAAGGCGATCAGCGGGAACATCAGGCCGGACGCGACCGCCTCGATCAGCAAGGGACGCACCGGCGCCATCTGGCCGATGGCAAGGCTGCCGGCGCTCCAGGCCACGATGACCGCGATCAGCAGGGTGACGAGAAAACGGATCCAGACCGGGCCGATCTCGCGGTTGGGCCCGTCCTCGTCGCGCGAGCGGGCGATCGTCATGGAGGTCAGGAAGGCCAGCGCCCAGACCCCGAGCACGCCGCCGGTGAGCACATCGTTCAGAATCCCGACGATGAAGATGACGATGGGCGGGATGAAACGCGGACGCACGGTCGACCAGATGAAGAGCGTCATCAAGGGCAGCATCGGCATCAGGTCCGGACCGCCGGCGATGCGCAGCGGCGCGGCATAGAAGGCCAGCGACATGATCAGGCTGATCACGGCCCAGACCATCAGCAGATAGGGCGGGCGGGTTTCTATCGGACCTCTCATTGATCCCCCTCCGCCGCGGTCTCGCCCGGGGACGGCGTGCCGGTCTCAGCAGGCGCCTCGCCGGCTTCCGGCTCAACCACTTCCAGGTCGGGCTCGGGCGCAGCCAGCGGTTCGAACGGGAAAACCCAGACAAAGTCCACCGGTGCCTGGTCGGAATAAAGCCGGATGCGCCAGCGGCCCTGCCGGTCGCGCTGCGCCTGTCCGATCGGCAGGCCGCGCGGCATGATGCCGTCATCGCCCGAAGTAACGATGCGGTCGCCGTCCTCGAGGTCGGCATTGCGCGCCAGGAATTCGAGGCGCGGATAATCGGTATTGTCGCCCACCAGAACGGCCCGGGCATTGGAGCGGTCGGCCATCACCGGCACCCGGCTGTTGAGGTCGGTCAGGAGCAGAACACGCGACGATACGCGTCCGGTCTCCACCACGCGCCCGATCAGGCCGTAGACATTGAGCACGGGATCGCCCGGATCAACGCCATGGGTTGTGCCCGCGCCGATCAGCCGGGAATGCACGAAGGGGCCATCCGGATCGCCCAGCGTCCAGGCGCCGATACGGTCCTGCGTGGCCGGCGCATCGACATTGAGCGCCTGCTCGTAAACCTCGCGCTGATCGCGGAGCTGGAGCGCCAGGTCGCGCCAGTAGCGAGTCTCGTTCAGGCGCTGGCGCAGCTCGGCGTTTTCCTCGGCGAGGTCCGCCTGGTTGCGCCAATAAGGTCCGATATTCGAAAGCCCGCGCACCGGGGCTGCGGCGAGATCGAGCAGCGGGGCCGCCAGATCGGTGATGGTCGCCCGCAGGCCGGCAAGCGCCGGCGCCCGGGATTCCGGGCGGTCAAAGGCAATCAGGACAATCGACAGGAGGAAAAGCGCGACGGTAAACGTGCGCGAAAAGCGGACTCCGCTTTCATCATTGCGCCTGGAAGATCCACCGATCGCCAAGGCGACGCTCCTCTAGATGCTGGACAAAGGCGTTAAACCGCCTCCGACAGGATAGGCCGCCAGGTCTTAAGGTTTTCTACTGCCTTGCCGCAGCCCATCACGACGCAAGACAAGGGTTCGTCCGCGAGGCTGACCGGCAGGCCCGTGCGCTC
>CBDUFA010000276.1:0-3204 GCA_965366295.1 uncultured Hyphobacterium sp. | reverse complement strand
GACCCCGCCTCAGCTTGCTATGGGCTCAGGACTTTAAAGCGAGATGCTCGCGCTGCGTTACGCAGCGAGGGCGACCTCTTCAGCATAGTTGTCATTTGCAACTACTAAGACGGGCATTTAACGGTACCCATGCGGACGAAAGAAACGTCTTTAGCCGTCTGTCGAACCTGATCAGCCCCGTGAGAATCCGCCCCGATCGGCAGGTCGCGGAGAAATTGGTGGAGCTGCCGGGAATCGCACCCGGGTCCAGTCCGGTTATTACACGCACCGTTTATCGTCATAGCTGGCAAGCCAGCAGGACCAATATAGGCATGATCGGCGTGAATTTGAAGTGAAGAGGGCGGTTGGCCGCTACAATGCGGCCAGAAAGATCAGGCCGAGCGCGGCAAATACCGCGCCGGTTACATAGCCGAGCACCAGCGGTATGGCACGCAGCACCGCGCCCACCCAGCTCGAGTCGTAAAACCCCCTGTCAAACAGGACAATGCCGCTGACAAAGCCGATTGTCGCGATCGCCGTCAGCAAGAGCGCGATGACCAGTGACAAGGCCACGCCCTGCGGCCCGATGGGCAGCATGACATCGGGCAAAGGCAGACGAATACCCACAATGATGAAGGCCGCCAGCGGAAGCAGAAGCGCGGCATGGAAATAGAGCGCGTGGACGGTGTGCTCGATCAGGCGCCGCCTTGGATGCAGCAGGGCGCTCAAAAGCGCGAACACCACCACCATGAGGATCATCGCCTGGCTGGCGGCCGCTGCGGCTTTCGCTTCCAGCTCGTCTGGGCTGTTCATGGCGTCAAGCGCCACGGACTGCATCCGCTCGGACAAACCCCGCGCCTGCGCCGCCTCGATCACTTGCCGCTGGGCGTCAGCATCGAGCGCAACCGGAGCGGCATCGCGGGGCGGCTGGAACAGGGTCACGACGACATTGGGCTCGCCGACATTGGGAGCACCGGTTTCGTCCAGCGAGATGTTGACCGCCACGATCCGGACTCCGGAAAATGCCATCGCGGCAAAAAACAGCAGGCTGACCACGAGGTAGAGCCGGACAGGCGGCGTGAAGCGCCGTCGCTGCCCGTCGACGAAATCCCGGGCCAGCTTTCCGGGGCGGGCATAGAGTTGCCGGAAGGTCGTCAAAAGCCGGCCATCCCAGGTCAGCAAACCGTCCAGCGCGTCGGTGAACAGGCCGATGATCGGGCGCTTCAGCTCGGCGCGAGATTGCCCGCATTCCGCACAATACTCACCGGTCAGCGGCGCGCCGCAATTGGCGCACCGAGATGGTTTGGATGCATCTGATGCTTCGCGGGTCATCATACAGGCCATTAGTAGCGCAGGTCGGTTTGCATGACGAGCCGGTCAGATGCTTCCCCGGAAATTGTCATGCAATTGCATTGGCGCTGCCTTGCTTCTGACGCAAAATCGCGGTGCAACCGGATGCCCAGTCACCGGTAATGGCATGCATTCGATGATGATGACGCGTCGCGCGGCAGTCCTGGCGGTCCTGACCGCATCCTTCCTGTTCACAGCCCCGGCTTCGGCGCGGCAGGATCAGCCCGTCCCGGACCCGGCCGGCGCGTTGGTGGCCATTCCGACCGAAGTGGTTCCCGGTGGCCGGGTCGAGCTGTTCTGGCAAGCCCGCGACGTCGCCCCCGGCTCCTGCCGGGTTACCAGCAGCATGCCGCTGATGGAAAATACTGCCGGTCTCGCGGTCGAGAACCTTCCGGTTATGGACCCGATGATCAGCGTGATCTCGGAATGGGTCTACGCATTCGGTGGCCGGCAGGACGGAGCATTGTCGCGCACGATCTACCGCGCCCCGCTCGAGGAAACCTCGGCCTGGACCCGCGTCGGCGAGCTGCCCGAAGAGGCAGGGCTGGACGGCGCCGGCTTCCTGATGCTCGGCCCGGCGCTCTACATCATTGGTGGCGAAACGCAGGACATGCCAGACAACCGGTCGATCTGGGCGGCCGGGCGGGTCAACCCGGCCGGTGGCTGGCACCGGATCGGTGAGCTGCCGGAAGCGGCTCCGGCCCGTGACATGGCGATCACGGCGATCGGCAATTTTCTTTACATCCTGGGCGGTGAGACCGGTTCGGGCCCGACCGATGCGATCTGGCGGGCCGACGCATCCTTGCCCGTCGAATGGCAACGCCTGCCGGCCAGGCTGCCGGCGCCGGAGGCCGGTGCCGACGCTCGTATTGCCAATGACCGGCTCTACCTTGTCAGCGCGGATGGCGAACGCCGCCTGTCGGCACCTTTGTCCAACCCGGTGGCTTTGACAGCGGAGGAGGGCGTTCCCGCGGCGTCCGGCTTCGCCGCGCACCCGGTGCTCGATTATCCCGGCGGCGGGGCCTGGCGGAGCGATGGCAATAATGGCTATGGGCTGACCCGTCCTGTCAGCGAGCCGGTCACGCTGACGCTGGAGTGTGCGGGCGAAACGCTCGCCAGCGAGATGATCGGGATCAGTCCGGCGCTCGACGCCCCGCTCGCGCTCTCGGATCCGTTCGAGATCATCCTGCCCGGACGCGATGCCCCGCAAGGCGACATTCCGCTTCCCGTGCCGCAGGGCTGGGCCTTGCATGCGCCGCAGATCATTTCCACCGATGATGTCTTTTACGTCTCGACGACATTTGCCTGCCCCGAATTTCCCACGCTGATGTGCCTGCGCCTGATGCGGAATGGCCGTGAACAGGTGGCTGCGCAGGATCTGGTGATGGGCGGCAGCCCGGAAACCGCGCGCCGCTCCTATCAGCCCCCGGGCATCTATCTCGCGGGTGACCAGGTGTTTGCAATCAGCTGGTTCACGTCGGCGCAATGGGTGTCGTCGATTGCCATCGACCGTCTCGACCTGTCGTCAGATGCGCCGCAATGGCAGCGCGTCACGGAGATTTCCGATGCGCCGAACTATCTCGGCGGCACGATGGGGCCGGATGGCACGATCTATTTTGGTGGCTGGAGCGGCTATGGCACACACGCGCTGCAGCTCTACCGGCTGGCCGCGCCCTACGCCGAAGTCGAAGGGCCGATTGATGTCGCCAGCTATAATGGTGCGAACCAGTTTCAGGCGCTCTATCCGCATATCCTCGTCAGGCCCGATGGGCGGTTGAGTGTCCTGACCGTGCTGGAAAATGGCCAGACATGCGAACCGGTGGGCCGCACCATCACGGCCTACAAGACGGTTGTGGTCTATGAAGGCGAGTGGGG
>CBDUFA010000275.1:0-3218 GCA_965366295.1 uncultured Hyphobacterium sp. | reverse complement strand
CAGTCAGCATAATCCGGCGTGTCCCGCATCATGTAGACGGCGCGGCCTACACCCGTCCATTCCACGCTATTGTCTTCCGGACGCTCGATTCTCATGAGGTTGGTTTCCACCGGTTCCGGCAAAATTGCCTCCAGCACGGCGCAATCCTCGGCGGAGGATTGAAGGGCAATCGCGAGAAGAGCGGCGGTGATCATGTTTCAAGCCTCACCGGCAAATCCGTCCAGAGTGCGGCCGGCCATCAGAAAAACGACGGCACGAAATTCATCGCATTATGCCCCAGCACCGGCAGGAGCAGGCTGCCGGTTCGTTCGCGGACCCAGACCAGCGCGAAGGCCAGCAGGCCCGACAGCACGACGGCTTCCGGCACGAAGATCAGCTCGCCATTCTGCAGGCCCAGCCCGTGCCCCAGCGCGAAGATCAGCGTTGTCGCCAGCGCGCCCCAGCCCAGCGGCGCACCGAAGAGCTTCCACTTTTTGCCGCCGAACGCCTCGTTGAGCAGGACAAGCAACAGGCCGCGATAATGCGGCTCCTCGTCAAAACCGGGCATGATGGCCTGGTACCACAGCCGCTCGGTATCATTGGCCGGCGCGTCGCCGCGCCATATGGCCAGCGCGATCAGCGCGCCGACGCAGACAATGATCAGTCCCAGCGACGGCAGCACCGAGCCCGCCTGCTGACGCAGCGTGAAGCCGGTGGAAGTGCGCGACACTTCGCGGAATAAAAGCGAGAAAACGAAGACCAGCACCAGCGTGGTGAGGATGGAAGCGACCTTGCCATTCCAGTTCCAGTCCGGATCGGCAATCAGCCGCTCGACGGGGATGAGATCGCCATAGACCTGGATGGCCAGCACATAGAGGATGGAGGTAAGCAGCGCCGCCGCCAGCAGGGTGGGCCGCAGCTGGGCCCGCCGCACCAATGGCAGGACCACCACCATGACCGCGACCGGCGCCCACCACAGCGCGAGATTGAGAACGAGATCAGGCATGGTTCGACGACCTTTGCTGTCCGTGGGGCAAGTGCTCCGTCATCCGCTAGCCCTCCACCTCGCAGGGCGGTTCGGGCGGTGAGTCCGGAGCTTCTTGGGTTTCGTCCAGAATGAAATCGAGGCCATGAATGGCGCAGTCGACATCCCGTCCGGAGCTGAAAATCCATTGCCGCACGGCATTGCGGGAGGCGATGCCGAACGATTCCTCGCGGTCTTCGGCATTGCAGGCTGAGCCCAGAACACGCGAATACCCGCCCCTGATATGATAGCGCACATAGCATGTCGCCGCGACGCCCGCCCGCGCAGCACTGCGCGGATAGGCGGGCGCCACGCGCAGAAGCGGTTGGGAATAGCCCCACCATTCAATGCCGCCTGCCGTCCGCTCGCCGGTCAGATCAAGCGTTGCCCGGCCCTGTGTGCCGATGAAAGCACCGCGGCGCTCGTCGTAATCGCGCTCCCAATACGCCTGTCGCAAGGCCTCCGCCTCTGCGCCCGCCGCATCCTCGGCGGTTTCGCAATCGGCGGTGAGATCGTCGGAATACATCTGGCCCTCGGCGGTGCGCGCAATCGTGTAATTGATCACGCATTGCGCGGTCAGATCGCTTCCCGCCGACGATTGCAGCGACAGGGCGAAGAGGGCGGCGGTGATCACAACTCACCTCCTAGCCGCAATGGCGGGGCAGCGGGCGCATGTCGGGCTCGGGATCATTGTCATTGTTGAAGCGCCCGCCCGTCACCTCGATGGCGCTGGTCACGGCGCGCACCTCGTCCTGGAAGCAGTAATCCGCATCGACCGGCAGGAAGCGGGTCTGACGCAGCGCGTCCTCGATCGCGTTTTCCGCTTCGCGCAGCAGGCTGGCCGGACGTGTGCGCCCGTCGACATAGCAGGCAATGCGCTCATTCCGGGCGCGGCCGCGATAGTCCGGGTAGACCGACCAGGCGCACGACATGGTCTGAGCGCCCTCCACCATAAGGCTGGCCGGCATGCCCATCGGCTCAGTGATGATGATCTGGCCCGGCACCGCCTGCCATTCGCCGGCCGCATTGCGGGTGAAATAGATCTCGCTCGCGGTCAACAGATTGTCGGAGCGGATCCGCCGGACATCCAGGATGGCGATCGCCGCATCGGCCGCCGCCTGCAGGGCTTCGGCATCCTCCACGTCGGCCGGGCAGCCGGCATCAATGTCGGCGATGTGCTGGCGGCGCGACAGGCCCGACACCTTGATCTCCAGGTCGCAAGCAACCTCCCCGGCTGCGCTGGACTGTAAAACAGCGGCGAATATCCACTCGATCATTCCGCGAACTCCTCGTCTGGCGGTGTGCAGGCCGGCGCGGCCGGAGGTGGCAGCCGGCCGCCACTCTGACCGTAGAAGGCCAGCACGGTATCGACACAGTAAAGATCATGATCGCCGACAAAGACATAGCGTTCCACCGCGCGGCCCGCGACGCGCTCGAACGCATCGGCCAGCCCGCCGGTCAGGCAGGACACGCCCTGGGTCTCGGCCTCGTTGTCGATCACGTGAAACACGATGGTGCAAGTGGCCGCCGGGGCGCGGCGCGCCTGCGAATTCGGATAGCTGGGCACTGCGCCCAGCACCAGCGTCGTATCGGCCAGCCAGAGCGGCCGTTCGTCATCGCGCATGGTCCGGCGCATCACCAGCTGGCCGCGAACCGGTTCACGCCGCAACTGGCTGTCCGTATTGCGCCGGGTTTCCCAGTTCATCACCTCGTTGGCGCGTGCCTCGACCTCTTCGGTAAGATCGCCCGCCGGACAGCTCACCTCCAGATCCCGGGGCCGGCGCCGGCCGGCCTGGAACTCGAAATCGCAGACAATGGTGCGCGGGCCGTTATAGGCCGGCTCCGGTTCATATTGCGCATCCAGCCCGCCTTCGCCGGCAAAACCGTCCTCGCCCATCTGATCGGACGATGCGGCTGTTCCGGCCGGGTCATCCGGCGCCAGGTCCGGGTCCTTCACCTGCACCAGCAGGGTCGCGGCGGTCAGAGCTTCAATGATCATTCGTCTCCCCCTTCGCAAAAATCTGGCAGGGCCGGAGCGGGAAGGCCGGGCTGCTCGAACCGGTGAACAAATGTCATGGCCAGCGGATCATCATGGTCGACATAGTAGGAGCGGCGGATCGACCGCCTCATTTCGCGCGTGAAATGGCCCTCCATCTCGCTGGCGCGGCACCGGATACAGATATTCTCGGGATTGCCATCGATCACGTCATAGCTT
>CBDUFA010000274.1:0-3227 GCA_965366295.1 uncultured Hyphobacterium sp. | reverse complement strand
GAGTGAACCACGCCCTTGCCGGCGGTCATCCAGTTGACGTCGCCGGGCTTGATGGTCTGGTGAACGCCCAGCGTGTCGCGATGGTCCATCTCGCCTTCGAACAAATAGGTCACCGTGGCGAGCCCGATATGCGGATGCGGACGGACATCGATTCCCTCGCCTGGTTCGAACGCCGCGGGGCCGATGTGGTCGAAAAAGATGAAGGGGCCGACCTGCCGCTTCTTGGAAACCGGAATCACCCGGCGGACCGAGAATCCTCCCAGATCCTTCGCGCGGCCGGACAGGGTCATTTCAATCATGCAAGAGCGCTCCGATTGCCTGAGTACGATATAACGCGCTTTGGAGAAGAAAATTCAAGCCTGAGTGCGCGCCTTGAGGGGGCGTGCTTGGCGAGCTAGCTTCGCGCCGAATAGCGTTCACGGGGAGAAATGGAACATGTTCATCCGTCTAGCGACAGCTGCCAGCCTCGCCTTGTCAGCCGCGGCACTGGGCCAGGAAAGCCCGGCCATCACCGATTCCCAGGCCGAGACCGCCCGCGCCCTCATGGAGCGTGGCCTGGAAGCCGACACAGGTTATGAGCTGGTCCGGTCCCTCACGACCGAGGTCGGGCCGCGGCTGGGCGGGTCGCAACAGGAAGCCCGGGCGCGCGACTGGGCGGTTCAGATGTTCACCGAGCTGGGCTTCGAGAATGTCCGGATCGAGCCGTATGAGATGCCCTATTGGGAACGCGGACCGATCAGCCTGTCGATTGCCGAACCCTTTCCGCAACCGCTCATCGCGTCTTCGCTGGGCGGGTCGGCCGCAACGCCCCAGGGTGGGATCGAAGCCGAGATCGTGTTCTTCGACAGCTTTGATGCGTTGCGCGATTACGATGGCTCGCTTGATGGCCGGATTGCCTATGTGAACGACCGGATGGTGGCGTTGCTGACAGGGGCCGGCTACGGCCCCGCGAACCAGAAACGCAGGTTTGCCTGGCTTGAAGCCGAGGCTCGGGGTGCCGTTGGCGTGATTATCCGGTCGGTGGGAACCGATTCGCACCGATTCCCGCATACCGGAATGATGAGCACCCCCAGCGCCCGGTCCGTGGCTGATGGATCTCATTCCCAGACAGCTATGGATTATCTCCAGCGGGAACACCCGGACTTCAACGACAGACGGGTCTGGTCTTCCATCCCGGCGGTCGCCGTGTCGGCACCCGATGCTGATCAGATCGAGCGTATCCACGAGAGCGGACAGTCGCTTTCGGTCCGGCTCTCAGCGGTCGCTGGCTGGCGGGGAACGCGTCCGTCGGGCAATGTTGTTGCCGAGATTCCTGGCCGCGAGCTTCCCGATGAAGTCATTATTATCGGCGCGCATCTGGACAGTTGGGACGAGGGAACCGGCGCGATCGACGACGGTGCCGGCGTGGGAATCGTTACCGGTGCTGCCCATCTCATCAACCAGTTGCCGCGCAATCCCCGCCGCACGATCCGTGTGGTGCTGTTTGGTGCGGAGGAGGTCGGCCTCCTCGGTGCTTTCGCTTACGCGCGCGACAATGCTGACGAGATCGGAAACATCGTCCTGGCCTCTGAGTCCGATTTCGGTGCCGGCCGCGTCTGGTCGCTGGCCTCAGGCGTCAGCGAGGAGGGGACGCAGTTCATGGACGAAGTCCAGCGAATCATTGCCCCGCTGGGAATCATCCGCGGCGACAGCGATAGCGAGGGCGGCGGGCCGGATATCATTCCGCTGGCCGCTCAAGGTGTGCCGACATTCCGCCTGTCACAGGACGGCACCGATTATTTCGACCTCCACCACACGCCTGATGACACGTTTGACAAGATCGATCCCGAGGCATTTGCCCAGAATGTTGCCGCGTGGGCGGCCGTGGTCTGGCTCGCGGCCGAATCGGGCGTCGAATTCCGAACGCAGGATGAATGAGTTCGCCTCCTGATCGCCGCCTTTGGGCTTAACAGACACTTAGCCGCCCCAATTGGGGCGGTTTTGTCTTTTCTGTCCCGGAATTGCCTACAAGCAGCAGTTATTCGCCCCTGATTCAAAGCGACTTTCCCGGTGCGAGGGATTTCCGGCGGGTTCGCCCGCCAATCGCACTGGGGGGCGATTATGGGAATCGCGATTGTTGCAGGGACGCGGCCCGAGATTCTGAAGCTCGCGCCGGTCTACAGGGAATTGAAGTCATCGGCGTTAGTGCCGGTCTGGATCGCTACGGGACAACACGGCGATCTGGCCGACCAGGCGCTGGATGCGGTCGGCATCATGCCGGATGTATCGCTGGATGGCGGATGGGATTCCCGTTCGCTGACCAGTCTTTCGGCCGGGCTGCTTGATCAGCTCGGAAACTGGCTTGCCGCGAACCGGCCCGGCGCCGTTCTGGTCCAGGGCGACACGGCAAGCGCCTATTCAGGCGCGCTCGCCGCGCATCTCAATCACATTCCCGTCGGGCATGTCGAAGCCGGACTGCGCAGCGGCGACACGAACAACCCGTTTCCCGAAGAAAGTTTTCGCCGGCTGATCGCACCGATAGCCGATTTTCATTTTGCTCCGACGCGCCTCGCCGAGAAGAATCTTCGGCTTGATGGCGTACGGGCGCGCCAGATCAGCGTTACCGGCAATACAATCATCGACACCGTGCTCGACATGGCGGGCAGGACGTCTCGCCCGGACGTCCTCAACAAGGTTCGGCCCGGCGAGCGCGTCATCCTTCTGACGACCCACCGGCGCGAGAATTGGGGCGACGGCATTGCTGCGGTCTGCCGTGCCGCGCGGACACTGACGGCGCAGCATGACGATATCCGGATCATCTTTCCGGCTCATTCCAATCCACGTGTGCGCGAAACAGTGGAAGCAGAGCTCGATGGCGCCGACCGCATCGAGGTGATCGCGCCGCTTTCCTATCCGGAATTCATCGCGGTTCTGAAAGAAAGCCATCTCGTCCTGTCGGATTCCGGCGGCGTTCAGGAAGAGGCACCAAGCTTCGACGTTCCGGTGCTTGTTCTGCGCAAGACCACAGAGCGCCAGGAGGCCATTGACGCGGGTGTCGCCCGCCTGGTCGGAACCGACCCTGACGTCATTGTCCGTGAAGCGTCTCTTTTGCTCACTCGCAAGGCGGCACATGCCCGCATGGCGGGCCGCAAGAATCCCTTCGGCGACGGACAGGCAAGCCGGCGCATTGTCGAGATCCTGCGTCGCGAGTTGCCGGCAGCCGAGATGAAGGCCGCCGGCAAGGACGT
>CBDUFA010000273.1:0-3229 GCA_965366295.1 uncultured Hyphobacterium sp. | reverse complement strand
CGTCATCCCTGCGAAAGCAGGGACCCAGAACCGCGGTGAAGCTTGTCAATTCATGCGCGCAATCTGTGCGACGGCGAAGCTGGCTTCTGGTGGGCTCAGGGCCTGCCGGTTGGATGGTCGCAACTGGGTCCCTGCTTTCGCAGGGATGACGGTTAATCAAGGCCATGAAAAACAGATCAAAGAATAAGGACGCACACCAATTCCCCGCGAAATCCGGCACCCCCCTTTCCCGTACTCGCCTCTGGTATTTCAGCTCTGGTGTTCACTGTATTAGCACAGTGAAACAACCACTGATAGCAAGGTTATTAGGTCTTCTATCGCGTACAGGTAGCACTGCCGAGCGCAACGCGCCACGAAAAACAGGGACACACGCTATTCTCGCGCTATCGACAACACGTGGGGGTCATTGATCGCCAGAGAACCGGGTTAGAGCAAAGTCCCGAGCCGAGCTCAGGTCAAATAGTTGAACAGATTCAAGATCAACGCCGCCCCGGCATAACAATCGATCGATGACACTTGCCAGATTGTCGTGGTCCGACCGGGAAATTGCATGCCCCCGTGAATTTTCGACCATTGTCTCCGTATCATCATATTCGATGCGTCTAAGAATTGCGCGTTCATCTCCATCGCAATCAATTGCTTCAAGATAGATATCCGAAACAAATCGATCCCGGATATCTTCCTGGGTCTCGTCAGGGCGACGGAAGGAGCCACGCCTATGGGTGTACATCACCCATCCAATCTCTGCACCAAAAGCGTCCTCTCTGACAAAAAGCAGAACGTCATCCGCTTCCCAGATCGGCACCCATCCAAAGAATGCGTTGATTCCAGAATTCCAACTGCTGAATGCCTCAAAAACCTGTTGCCAGCTTAGCCTTAAACTCTCTGCGGAAATGTCGTTGCACAAAGACGACCAAATTTGCTCGCCCATCGAATGCTCAACGACAGATTCCGCCCTCCTGTTCAACCGCGTGGAATCGAGTAGCTCTTCTCCGTCAAGGTCATACGTGTTTACAGCCAGCGGCCTTAGGGTTTGCTGCTCGCAATCCGCTTGATATCGAATCGCGGTTATTTCGGATGTACAGGCTGAATCATTGGTTTCACCGTAGCAGCGCTCTGGACCAAACATGACCCATCCCACACCAGCGTTCTCCTCCGCATCGCGTAGAAAATAGGGGTTGTCGTCCCAAGTTCCGATCAGCACCCATTCGGATTGGAGCACTCTATGGACGGCCGGATTCGGCGACGGATTGCTGGCGGCGATAATCGAAATCAGAATGCCAAAGAACAAATCAGACACTCCGGGCTGAATTGGGCTTGCTCGGTCAATTGAGCTCGGAATGTACCGTTAAGCAAATAAACCAAAATCGCAAACGCATGGCTGCCGGAATTGCGAAAAGAGGTTGGTCGAGACGCAAATGGACCCAGGCCTCTGCTTGCACGGTATTTATCGAGTTGGCTCGCGCCCCTAAGCCTCGCACGCCTCCGGCAGACGGCCACCATCCTGCAGCAGCGACTTGCCGGTGGAATCGCACAGCGCGTCGATGCGGTAGCTGACCGCGTCCTCGCGCGGGCCACCGGCATAGCGTGCCACCAGCAGGACTTCCCCGGCCTGCGGCACGATCCCCGTGCAGGCATAGACCTCGTCATAATCCTCGCGCACGTCCGCGCCCTGTGCCGTGACCGGGCCGAAGCCGGGCACAGCCGCCCAGGCGGCGGCGCAGGCGTTATCCGCCATGGCCTGTCGTTCGTGCATCGGAAGTGTGGTCATGCCGGCACTTGAAGCCGGACCGCTCAGGAAAAACGAGGCCGCCCAGATCGCCAATCCGCCGAGGATCAGCATATTCAGAATACGCAGCATTCTTGTTGTCCTCCCCACCCGGCAAGCACGCTGCGCGCTATATGACGGTTTCACAACATCATTCTCGTGGAAGGCGAGCGGGTTCGCGCGACAGCCGGTCTTTCGCTTTCGCCGGGAACAGTCTATGCGCTGGCCATGACTTGCCAGCTCTATCTCATCACACCGCCGCGCATCGAGGCCGGATTTGCCGACACGCTTGTTGCCGCGCTGGAGGCCGGTGAAGTGGCCGCGCTGCAGATCCGTCTGAAGGATCATTCCGTTGACGAGATCAGAAAGCTCGCCCCTCCGCTGATTGCCGCCGCGCAGGACCGCGGCGTGGCGGTGATCCTGAATGATGATCCGGAACTGGCGGTGGCGCTGGGCTGTGACGGGGTGCATGTCGGGCAGGGCGATGTGCCGGCGAAAGCCGCGCGCGCGGCCATCGGGCCGAAACGCATGCTGGGCGTCACCTGTCATGACAGCCGCCATCTGGCGATGCAGGCGGGGGAGGACGGGGCGGATTATGTCGCTTTCGGTGCCTTTTATCCGACATCGACCAAGGACGCGCCGACCCGGGCCGATCCGGAGCTGCTGGAATGGTGGTCGGAGATCTTCGAGATTCCGTGCGTCGCGATCGGTGGCATTACGGTCAATAATGCCCGTCCGCTGATCGAGGCCGGCGCGGACTTCCTCGCCGTGTCCTCGGGTGTGTGGTCGCATGTGGACGGACCGGCCAGCGCCGTTATAGCGTTCAACGCATTGATGCGGGGCGAGTAGACGAGGTTGACCATGGTCTGTCGCGTATTGGCCGCGCTGTTGCTTTTCCTGTTACTGGTGACCGGACAGGCGTCCGCGCAGGATGATACCCCCGAACCCGCCGATCCCCCGCAAGCCGAGTCCGGAGACGAGGCACCGGCACCGCCCTTGCGCGATCTCCAGCTGCTGGATGCCGATGCCCAGAACGAGGCCTTGTCACTGACGTCGGACGAGGAAGTCGCGGCACCGGCCAGTGCGGCCGAGCTGGAAGAGATTTTCCTGCGCGCCCAGCTGGCCTATGCCACGGGCGAATACGAGGCCGCCTTCATCCAGGCCCGCACCGCCGCGGCGGGCGGCAATTCGCAGGCGGCGACGCTGGCCGGTTTGATCCATGAGCAGCGCCGGATCGAGGATGCCAGCGATGCCGAGGCGATCCGCTGGTTCCGCCGCGCGGCCAGCCAGGGCGAGCCGGTGGCCAATTACCGGCTCGGCCGGATGGCGCAGGCCTCGCGTGGTTCCCTGCTGCCGACCGAGGCGCGGGGCTTTTTCCAGCGCGCGGCGCAGGCCGGGAATGTCGATGCCATGCTGGCCTATGCGCTGGTGCTGAAAAGCTCGCCCGTGCCGCAGGATGCG
>CBDUFA010000272.1:0-3243 GCA_965366295.1 uncultured Hyphobacterium sp. | reverse complement strand
TGATGTCCGGTTTTGATGTTCGTTCCCTTGATGCCGTGCGCCGTCGTTCGGCTGCACTGATTGCCAGTATCGCGCTCAGCGTCGTGCTGCTGATCGCGCTCGTACTCAGCCGCCTGGGCGGCGAGTCCGAAGCGGCATCCATCGAACCCGAAGCGCCCGCCATCATGGCGGCGGCGCAGGCCGAAAGCCCGGCGCCCGAGACGGACCGCGCCGATACCAGCTACCAGATCACGCCCGTCGACAATCTCCGCGATCTCGAGCACGCCGCCTTCTTTACCGATTGCGTGGCCTGCCCGCTGGATACGCAGACCATCGTCGCGACCGTGCCCAGTGGCGGCACGCTGGCCGGCGTGCTGAACGATGCCGGCGCCCCGGGCGGCGATGTCGCGCGCGCCGTGAACTCGCTGGCGCCGGTCTTCGATGTCCGCCGCCTGCGCGCGGGTCAGGACATCACCGTCTATCTCGAAATGCCGCGGCAGCAGGTCGAAGGCCAGGAGGGCATGCGCCTCGCCGGTTTCTCGCTGCGCCCGGATATCGAACACTCCATCACGGTTTCTCGCCTCGAGGACGGCTCCTATCGCGCCCGCGAAATGACCGCCGAGTTCGAACGTGAACTGGTCCGCTCTGCCGGCACGATCACTACCAGCCTCTATGTCGATGCGCTGGCGGCGGGGTCGACCGACCGGATCGTTGTCGAGCTGGCCGGCGTGCTGGCCTATGCCGTCGACTTCCAGCGCTCGATCCGCGAGGGCGACCGCTTCGACGTGGTCTTCGAACGCTTCCTCGATTCCGACGGCAATGTGATGCGCACCGGTGACGTGCTCTATGTCATGTATGCCGGGCGCGGCGAGCCGCTGGAATATTTCCGCTATGAGAGCGAAGACGGCGAGATCGCCTATTTCAATGCCGATGGCGAGAGCGCGCAGCGCCTGTTGATGATGACGCCGATCAATGGCGCGCGCCTGTCCTCGCACTATGGCATGCGCCACCACCCGGTGCTCGGCTATAACCGGATGCACCGCGGCACGGATTTCGCGGCCCCGCGCGGCACGCCCATCTTCGCCGCCGGTTATGGCGTGGTGGAACGCGCCGACCGCTTCGGCTCGTTCGGCAATTATGTCCGCATCCGCCATTCCAACGGCTTCCAGACCGCCTATGCCCACATGCAGGGCTTTGCCCGCGGCATCACCGCCGGCGCCCGCGTGCAGCAGGGCCAGGTGATCGGTTATGTCGGCACGACGGGCCGCTCGACCGGGCCGCACCTGCACTATGAAGTGCATCACAATGGCCAGTCGGTGAACCCGATGGCGCTGGACCTGCCGACCGGGCGGACGCTCGAGGACGAGGAAATCCCGCTCTTTGCCGAAGAGCGCGACCGCATTCTCGCCATCCGCGATACGGCCCGCAATGCCGCGGAAGTCGGCGATGTGCCGGCGTCACGGATTGTCTCCGCCGAGGGCACGCCCGGCGCGCAATAGGCCTCAGTCGCGCATCTCGTCATTCAGCTCGACATACTGGACTTCCCATTGCACGGGATCGTCCCAGTTATTGTCGCGATAGCGGATACCCCGTTGCGGGCCCGGCCAGACGCCAACCTCCAGCAGGTGATGATCCTCATTCCCGAAGTGGAAGTAAAAGCCCTGCAGGGCGATGGCGCCCCGATTGTCGAACTCGCGGTCATTGCCGCCGGCTGCTGCCCCCTCCCGCGTGATCAGCGCATCGGGAATCCAGGCATACTGGATGGTCGCGGCATAGGGGCGCGGACCGCCACTGGCACCGAACCGGCTGAGCCCGTCCACGGCGACGGCGTGTGAAGCGAGAATCTCGACCGTCGGGATCAGCGATGCCGCCATGCCGGCGAATGTGGCTTCAGCCAGCCCGCGGAAATCCTGTCCCATGTCATCGAGCAGCGTCACGCGCGCAACCGGACGGCCGTCCTCGTCCTCTTCCAGCCAGATGCCGAAGCTGCGCACATTGGCGTCGGTGCCGCCCTGGCGCTGGATATCAAAACCGGTGAGCACAGCGGTGTGCCCGGGCGGGCCGGGCTCGAGCGGCAAATGGAAGGTGCCGCCGCCATTGCCGGACACCTCGTGCTGGGCGCCCGCGGAGATCACCAGCCAGCGCGCTTGCGCCTCGAACGGGTCATTGCTGTCCTGGTCGGCGAAGGAAAAGCGCACGAAGCGGTCCTCGTCGAGCACCGCCATTCGGCGCAGCTTGTGATCGCCATTCTGGAAGCGGAGGCTGAAGGCGCTCAGCGCGGCGACCGGTTCGAGAAAGCGCTGCTCGCCGGGCACGGTCCGCTGTTCATTGCCGGCGGCGTTGACGCGCGCGGTCGAGACATGCCAGCGGGCGGGTTCGCTCAGATTGCGCAGGACGGGGAGCGGAAGGGTCGGCCGGGTCTGCATCCGGCGTAGCGTATCGGGGGCGACCTGGACGGCAGGCGCCGTATCGTCATCGCCATCATCGGCGTCCTCGTCCTGGTAGATCCGCGCGCGATCAATCCGTTCGGCCGGCAATTGCATCTGGGCCAGGGCGGGCGCGCCGATCAGAAAGGCGAGCGCGATGGCCGGAAGCCGGGTCAAGCTGGATGGCATGTTCGCCTCCCCTGTTTTTCCCCTCGCAGGCGAAAGCATAACGCGAAATAGCCGCGCCGTCATTTGCCGCGGTCGAGAAACCGGCGGAGCCAGTTGCGGCGGCCCTCGAGCCAGACCTTGTGGAGCCGGTGCCAGTTCTCCGGCGCCTCGTCCGGCATGACCGGTGTCATCAGGCGGTCATCGACATCGTCGAGAAAGCGCTTGCGGCGCGCTGGCGGCAACAGGTCGAGAAACTGCATGCGGGTGCGCAGCGGATCATAGCCCATGTCCGTCGCCCGCCCGGCATCGGCGATCCAGTCGGCCAGCGCGGCGCGGCCGGCCTTGCTGATGTCGAGCACGGACTTGGCGCGCTTGCCGTCGGTTCCGGCCTGTGCATCAAGCAGGCCGCGCGCTTCGAGGCGCTTGATCAGCGGATAGACGGCCCCCGCACTGCCGGACCAGAAACCGGAGGGCGATCCGCGGAACATTTCCTTGATGGCATAGGCGGTCATGGCACCGCGGCGGGCGATGGTGGCGAGAACCGCGCCTTCCAGTTCGGTCAGCTGTTTGCCGGATGACGGTAATTTCATGCTCGGTCCGTAGCGCGCTGCTTCATTTTGATTTATTACTAATCGAAACATATAGGAGATTTTTCATGCTGGCTATCGTT
>CBDUFA010000271.1:0-3253 GCA_965366295.1 uncultured Hyphobacterium sp. | reverse complement strand
AATGCGCTTGTCCAGCGCAAAGCCGAGCTGCCGCAATGGATTGATCGGCCGGCTCTGCTGCTTTGGCGGCGTGTTTTCTGGCAGGAGCAGCCGGATGGCGAAGGCGGCGGCGCCCACCATGACGGCCACGGCGACCATGAAGGGCGCAATCCCGATACGGTCCACGAACGCCGCGGCGAGGGCCGGGCCGACCACGCCGCCAAGCCCGAAAGCCGCGGTCAGGCCGGCCAGCGCCTCGGTGCGTTCGTCGGGTGATGTACGATCCGCCACATAGGCCTGGGCGGACGGGTTTGTTGCCGAGCCGAACCCGCCGAACAGGGCGCGCGCGGCGGCCATGCCGACGATGGCAATCAGGGGCGGTGCCCAGCCCATCTGCCCGGCCAGGGCGGCAAGGGCGAAGACCAGGGTCGAGATCGAGAAGCTGAACAGGCCGAACATGATCAGCGGCCGCCGGCCATAACGATCGGACAGGGCGCCCCAGATCGGGCTCATGATCAGGAAGAGCAACGCCGATATGGTGTAGATCGTGCCGATGAAAGCTTCCGCGACGCCCAGATCACGGGCCAGCGGAGGCAGGATCGCAAACAGCATGGAATTGCCGACGCCGGTGGCCATCAGGCAAAGAAACAGCAGTCGGAAGGACCGCCGGCGCTCGGCAGGACCGGATGGATTGGCGGGATCGTAATGCGGCGGCATGACTTGCGGAGTAGGCTGCGCCCCCGCGCGTGTAAAGCGTTCCTCCATCAAATGACGTTACGGATATTGATGTTGCGGACGGATTTGCGGCAGCTTGTAAACCACGTCCTAACGCCCGCTACACCGGGTATTAAACTTAATCCGCCATATTGCGTCCCGAAACCGGACAGTCCCGTCAAAAGAGGACGCCGGAATAACAACGGGTGGTGGACAGCAAGATGTTTCAGATCATTGGAGTCGTGGTCGTTTTCGTCATGGTGTTCGGCGGGTTTGCGCTCGCCGGCGGACATTTCGAGATTATCGTCCATGCCGCGCCTTTCGAGCTGATGATGATTGGCGGCTCGGGCGTAGGCGCGTTTCTCATCGGCAATTCCAGCAAGACGGTGATGAAGACGCTGGGCGATTTCGCCAAGATCGTCTCCGGTCCGAAATGGAAAACCCAGGATTATCGCGACCTGCTCGCCCTGCTGTTCCAGCTGACCAAGACGATGAAGACCAAGGGCGTGATTGCTCTGGAGCAACATATCGAGAACCCGAAAGAGTCCTCGATCTTCCAGAACTATCCGCGGATCCTGAAAGATCACTTCGCGACCGATTTCATCTGCGACACGCTGCGCATGATGACAATGAACCTCGAAGACCCGCACCAGGTCGAGGACGCGATGGAAAAGCAGCTGGAAAAGCACCATCACGAGGCGTCCGGTCCGGCCCATGCCATGCAGAGCCTGGCCGACGCCCTGCCGGCGCTCGGCATCGTCGCTGCCGTGCTCGGCATCATCAAGACGATGGGCGCGATCGACCAGCCGCCGAGCGTGCTGGGCGGCAAGATCGGCGCCGCGCTGGTCGGCACCTTCCTCGGCGTCTTCCTCGCCTATGGCTTTGTGGGTCCGATGGCAGCCCGCCTCAAGGAAATCTATGACGAGGAACACGCCTTCTACCTGATCATCCAGTCGGTCCTGGTGGCGCACCTGCACGGCAATGCGGCCCAGATCTCGGTGGAGATCGGCCGCGGCAGCGTGCCGTCGAAATCCCAGCCGTCCTTCGCGGAGCTGGAAGAAGCCCTCGGCAATATCCCGTCCGAAGCTGGATAAATGGAAAGCTGACGCTTCAACTGTCCTTTGCTAGTCTCCCTCATCCCGCCGGATGAGGGAGATTTTCTTTTGGGACTGCACGTTGCCGGGCCGCTGGGTCTGCTCGTCCTGATTTTCGATATCTATGCGATCCTGAATGTCGCGCGGTCGCAGGCGTCCAGCTTGGTGCGCGTGCTCTGGATCGCCTTCATCCTGATTGCGCCGATCATCGGCTTCATTGTCTGGCTGGTCATCGGCCCGCGTGAGGAACGCAGCCTGTTCCGCCGCTGAATGCGCGCTATAAGCGCCGCCATGAAGCTCTATTGCGAACCCCCCCGGCTCGACTGGCGGGAGACCGGACCGGTCGCGCCGGACTTCGGCGATATCTATTTTTCGGTCGAGGACGGGTTGGCGGAAAGCCGGGCGGTATTCCTTGCCGGTTGTGGCCTGCCGGAGGCCTGGCAGGGGCAAAAGCAATTCGTGATCGGCGAGCTGGGCTTCGGCACCGGGCTCAATTTTCTGGCCGCATGGCAGGCCTGGCGCGAGACCGGGCCCGATTCCGGTTGGCTGCATTTCGTCTCGGTCGAGAAATATCCCTTGCGCCGCGAGATGGCGGCCAGGGCTTTCGCGGCCTTCCCCGAATTGGCAGAGCTCACCGGTCAGTTGCTCGCCAGATGGCCGCAATCGCTCAAGGGGCCGCAGCGGCTGCGGTTCGAGGCCGATCGCGTCACGCTGACCATCTTCCACGACGATATCGCCGCGGCGCTGCCGCAGATCGAGGCCCGCGTGGACGCCTGGTTCCTCGACGGGTTCGCACCGGCCAGCAACGACGCCATGTGGGCCGATAATGTCTGGCCCGAGCTCGCACGCCTGTCCCGCCCGGGAGCTCGCGCGGCCACTTTCACGGTCGCGGGAGCCGTGCGGCGCGGTTTGCAGGGCGCGGGTTTTCGCGTCGAGAAGAAACCCGGTTTCGGTCGCAAGCGGGAACGCCTCGAAGCGGTATTCGAAGGCGCGCCGCCCGACCCGGCACCAACACCCTATCCGCGTCTCGCCGCGCAGGACGGGCCGATCGTTATCCGGGGCGGTGGCGTCGCCGGGGCCAGCCTCGCCTTCGCGCTGCGCAAGCGGGGACGCGACGCGTTGATCCTCGATCCCGGCGGTCTCGCCGCCGGCGCTTCGGGCGCGCCATCGGGACTTCTGACACCGCGTCTGGAAAACGCCGACAGGCCGCATGTGCGGGCCATGCTGGCGGCGTTCGAATATGCCCGCCAGCTCTATGCCGATCTTGGCGTTCTGGTGCCGGAAGGCGCGCTCCGCCTGCTCGGGACAGATGCCGAGCGGGACCGCTATGCCGCCATCGCGGACGTGATGGGCGAAGGCTATGAATGCCGCGATGACGGTTTCTGGATGGACCGGGCCGGTCGCTTTTCGCCCGCCGAGGTCGTCGCCGCGCTCACGGCCGTCCGCGGCGTGGGCCCGTGGACGGC
>CBDUFA010000270.1:0-3257 GCA_965366295.1 uncultured Hyphobacterium sp. | reverse complement strand
CGGTCTCGTCCATCGCGCGCTGCATGGAGCCGGTGATGTTGTCGGCATAGAGGATCACCTTCGAGTCCGCATTGCGCGCGGCGCGGCCGATTGTCTGCACCAGGCTGGTTTCGGAACGCAGAAAGCCTTCCTTGTCGGCATCGAGAATGGCGACCAGCCCGCATTCGGGAATATCGAGGCCTTCGCGCAAGAGGTTGATCCCCACCAGCACGTCATAGACGCCAAGGCGGAGATCGCGGATCAGCTCGATCCGCTCCACCGTGTCGACATCCGAGTGCATGTAGCGGACCTTCAGCCCCTGCTCGTGCATGTATTCGGTGAGATCCTCGGCCATGCGCTTGGTGAGCGTGGTGATGAGGGTGCGATAGCCGCGTTCCGCCGTGGCGCGCGCCTCGTCGATGACATCATCGACCTGGCTGGCGCCATCCTTCGAGACCGGGCGCACCTCGACCGGCGGATCGACGAGCCCGGTGGGGCGGATGACCTGTTCGGTGAAGACGCCGCCCGTGCGCTCCAGCTCCCAGCCGCCGGGCGTGGCGGAGACGCAGATCGTCTGCGGGCGCATGAGGTCCCATTCCTCGAATTTCAGCGGCCGGTTGTCGAGGCAGGAGGGCAGGCGGAAGCCGTGATCGGCCAGCGTTTTCTTGCGGTTGAAGTCGCCGCGATACATGGCGCCGAGCTGCGGGATGGTCTGGTGGCTTTCATCAACGAAGACCAGCGCATCCTCGGGCAGGTATTCAAACAGGGTGGGGGGCGGCTCGCCCGCCTTGCGGCCGGTGAGATAGCGGGAATAATTCTCGATGCCGGCGCAACTGCCGGTGGCTTCGAGCATTTCCAAATCGAACTCGGTGCGCTGGGACAGGCGCTGGGCTTCCAGCAGCTTGCCGTTCTCCTCCAGCCATTTCAGGCGCACTTTCAGCTCTTTCCTGATCGAGCTGATGGCCTGGTGAAGCGTCGGGCGCGGCGTCACATAGTGCGAGTTGGCGTACATCTTCACGGAAGTGAGCTCGGCCTGCGCCTTGCCGGTCAGCGGGTCGAACTCGGTGATGCGCTCGATCTCGTCGCCGAAGAAATCCACGCGCCAGGCCCGGTCGTCATAATGCGCCGGGAAGATTTCCAGCACATCGCCTTTCAGGCGGAATGTGCCGCGCTGGAAGGCCGCGTCATTGCGCGTGTATTGCAGGGCCACCAGGCGCTGGGCGATCTCGCGCGGGTCGATTTGCTGGCCGGTTTTGATCTCGAACGTCATCGCCGTGTAGGTCTCGACCGAGCCGATGCCGTAAATGCAGGAGACGGAGGCGACAATGATCACGTCATCGCGTTCCAGGATGGAGCGGGTCGCCGCATGACGCATCCGGTCGATCGCCTCGTTGATCGAGCTTTCCTTCTCGATGTACGTGTCGGTGCGCGGCACATAGGCTTCGGGCATGTAGTAGTCGTAGTAGGAGACGAAATACTCCACCGCATTGTCCGGAAAGAAGCTCTTGAACTCGCCGTAGAGCTGGGCCGCCAGCGTCTTGTTCGGGGCAAGGATCAGCGCGGGACGCTGAACGTTTTCAATGATCTTCGCCATGGTGAAGGTCTTGCCGGTGCCCGTCGCCCCGAGGAGAACCTGGTCTCTTTCCTGCGAATTGAGACCTCCGACGAGCTCGGCAATCGCGCCCGGCTGGTCGCCCGTCGGTTCATACTCCGACACGCATTTGAAGCGGATCCCGCCTTCCGATTTCTCCGGGCGCTCCGGCCGGTGCGGCACCCAGGCGGCAGGCGTGTTCGCCACCGGTTCGGCGTTGAAAACCGCCTGTCCCATGTCCTGGACGGCGCTGTCATCTGCGGTGAGTCGGGCCATGGATCAGGTATAGGGATTGCGGGCGCGGGTTTCCAGTTTGTTCCGCTTAGCGATGGGCGTTTTCCGGCAGCCCGTCCGCTGGCGCCGCATCAAGGTCCGGCCATTGCTCGGGATAGATCAGCCCGTCCGTGTCAAATCCCAGCCCGTGCAGGAAATCCAGCCGCGCTTGCAGGGTTTCCGGATCCATTTGCGGGGTCCGCGACAGGATCCACAGATAGCGGCCGCGGGGTTCGGAAATCACCGCCCAGCTGTAATCCTCCGCCACGTCGAGGATCCAGTAATCGCCGAAAAACGGGCCGAAGAAACTCACTTCCAGCTTCGCCGTCGAATTGCGGGACTGATAGCGGGCGCGGCCCTCCGCCACGTCCAGCTCACCGTCGAGCCCGCCTTTCCAGCAGCGGTTGATAACCCGGATCAGCCCGTCCTCGCGCCGCTCGTAGAACGCCGAAACGCCCTCGCAATCGCGCTCGAAGGAATGGTCCGCCCGCGCAATCTCGAACCAGAGCCCGAGATAGCGGTCGAGATCGACATGGTCCGCCACCGGCGGCGGCTCATCCCCGGCCAGCCGGTCGCGCGGCGGCGAACAGCCGGCCATCGCCAGGGACAGGATCACGAGGAAAAACAGCTTGCGCATCACAGACCTCCATTCGCCCCCGCCGGATACACGCTTGGTTAAGCCTAATCAGCGCAGTTTCACCCATTGGGGCTGGTATTCAATCTAGAGGCAGAGCCGCGAAAGGAAATGGCGGGAAGTTTTGATCGCGTCCGGGTCCTCATTGTCGAGGACAATCCGCACATGTCGGCAATCCTGCGGACCATTCTGCAGGGGTTCGGCGTGCGCTCGATTCATGAATGCCGGGATGCCGAAACCGCCAAGCAGAATCTCGGCTCGATCAACCCCGACATCCTGCTCGTCGACCTGTTCCTGGAAGACATGGACGGGCTCGAACTGGCGCGCTTTGTCCGCAATGATGAAGACAGTCCCAACAAATACCTGCCCATCATCATGGTCACCGCCCATTCCGAGCGGTCGCGCGTTCTCGAGGCGATCAATGCCGGCGTCAACGAGTATCTCGCCAAGCCGGTCCGCCCGATCGATCTGTTCGAACGCATCGTCTCGCTGATCGAACGCCCCCGCCGCTTCGTCCGCGCGCCGGATTATTTCGGACCCGACCGGCGCCGCCGCCAGGATTCCGGCTACAAGGGGCCCTGGCGCCGGTCGACAGATGAGAAATACGAGGAGCTCGAGGACGACGTCGCCTAGCCGTTGATCGCCTTTTCGAAGGCCGCCAGCTCCTCGGACGAGGTCGACCAGCTCGCGACAAACCGGGCCGAGCCGTCCGGCCATTGGTAAAACCCGGCCCCGGCCGCCCGCAGCTGTTCGGCCAGCCTGTCGTCCAGCCGCGCGAAG
>CBDUFA010000269.1:0-3269 GCA_965366295.1 uncultured Hyphobacterium sp. | reverse complement strand
CGG
The DNA here is from genome assembly GCA_965366295.1 of uncultured Hyphobacterium sp. Lineage (GTDB taxonomy): Bacteria > Pseudomonadota > Alphaproteobacteria > Caulobacterales > Maricaulaceae > Hyphobacterium. Next base: position 3,266 of record CBDUFA010000269.1, on the reverse strand, counting down.
CGTCGGCTACGAGCCGACCGCCGCCGCACTGGCCGGCAGCTATGCACTCGGCACGCTGCTCGCGCTGGTCGTGCTGAAACTGTTGGCGGTCGGGATCACGCTCGGTTTCCGCTTTGGAGGCGGCGTGTTCTCGCCCTCGCTCTATCTCGGCGCCATGCTGGGTGCGGCCTTTGGCGGCGTTTTGGCGATGACCGGTGCGGAGACCGCCGGCGTGCCCTTCTATGCCGTGGTGGGCATGGGTGCCGTGGCCGGGGCCGCACTCGGCGCGCCGCTCTCCACCACACTCATCGTGTTCGAGCTGACCGCCAGCTACGAGGCCTCTGTCGCCGTGCTGATCGCGGTCTCTCTGGCCACCGTGCTGAGCCAGTCGCTGGCCGGCGGCAGCGTGTTCCACAAGCAGATCTTGCGGCGCGGGCTGGACCTGTCGCGCGGACAGGCCCGGGTCCTGCTGCAAACCATCCGGGTGCGCGATATCATGAGCCCGATGGAAGACAGCGAGGCCGGCGCCGATTCCGATGCCGAGACGGCGTGTCTCTATGACGACGACTATCTCGGCCGGGCGATCGGCTTCTTGTCAGCCGAGGCGCTGGACGGAACCGTGGTGCGCTCCCGCACCGGCGAGCAGATCGTGGTCGGCTATCTCTCCCGCGTCGATGCGCATGCCGCCTATGCCAAGGCGCTGGCCGACGCGCATGAGGAAGAGCACCGCTGAGGCTGGTGCCGCACAGCCGATGTGCCATATTTGTTCTCATTGCCCGAATCGACGTGCTAGACGGTTTTCATGAGTTCAACGCCGCTTTCCCAGCAAGCCCGCCCGCAGCCACCCCGGCGCGAGGCCGACTATATGGACGGGCTGAACCCGGAACAGCGCGCCGCTGTCGAGGCGATTGACGGCCCGGTGCTGGTGCTGGCCGGCGCCGGTACGGGCAAGACGCGGGTCCTGACCACGCGGCTGGCGCATATCCTGGCGACCGGCCATGCGCGGCCCTGGGAAATCCTGTCGGTGACCTTCACCAACAAGGCGGCGCGCGAGATGAAGGAGCGTGTCGGCAAGCTGATCGGTGAAGCCGTCGAAGGTCTGCCCTGGCTGGGCACATTCCACTCCATCGCCGCGCAGATATTGCGCCGCCATGCCGAGCTGGTGGACCTGAAATCCTCCTTCACCATCCTCGACACCGACGACCAGTTGCGCCTGCTGAAACAGCTGATCCAGGCGGAAGGGATCGATGAGAAACGCTGGACGCCGCGCTATCTCGCCTCGCTGATCGATGGCTGGAAGAATCGCGGCCTGACGCCGGACAAGCTGCCCGAGGATGCCAAATACAAGTTCGCGGATGGCGCCGGGCAAAAGCTCTACCTGGCCTACCAGGCGCGCCTGCAAATCCTGAATGCCTGCGATTTCGGCGACCTCCTGCTGCACAATCTGACGATTTTCATGAACCATCCGGATGTGCTCAAGGAGTATCACCGGAAGTTCCGCTATTTGCTGGTGGACGAGTACCAGGACACGAATGTCTGCCAGTATCTCTGGCTGCGTCTGCTGGCGCAGGGTTCGCACAATCTGTGCTGTGTCGGCGATGACGACCAGTCGATCTATGGCTGGCGCGGCGCCGAAGTGGACAACATCCTGCGCTTCGAGACCGACTTCCCTGGCGCCACCGTCGTCCGGCTGGAGCGCAATTACCGCTCGACCGGCCATATTCTCGGAGCGGCCTCGGGCCTGATCACCGCCAACCGCTCGCGGCTCGGCAAGACGCTGTGGACCGATGATGCGGAAGGCGAAAAGGTCCAGGTGCGCGGCATCTGGGATGGCGAGGCGGAAGCCCGTTTTGTCGGCGACGAGATCGAGCGCTGGGTCAAGGACGGGCGCAACCATTCCGACATCGCCGTGCTGGTGCGCGCCTCCTGGCAGATGCGGGCATTTGAAGACCGCTTCCTGATGCTGGGCCTGCCCTACAAGGTTGTCGGCGGACCGCGATTCTTCGAGCGCGCCGAGATCCGCGATGCGCATGCCTATTTCCGGCTGGTGCGTTCGCTCGATGATGACCTCGCTTTCGAGCGCGTGGTGAACACGCCCAAGCGCGGTATTGGCGCAACCAGTATCCAGAAAATCCAGCAGACGGCGCGGGCCTCCGGCATCACCATGGCGGAAGCAGCCCGCCTGATGACCGAGACGGACGAGATCCGCGGCCCCGCCAAGACCGGGCTGAAGACCTTTCTGCGGGACCTGGAACGCTGGGCGCAGATGGCCGAAACCATGCGCCATGACGAACTGGCCGAGATCATCCTCGATGAGAGCGGCTACACGGCGATGTGGCGCGAGGACAAGTCGCCCCAGGCCGCCGGGCGGCTCGACAACCTCAAGGAACTGGTCCGCTCGATGGGCGAGTTCGACACGCTGGAAGCCTATCTCGAACATGTCTCGCTGGTGGCGGATATCGATACGGCCTCGGATGGCGACGAAGTCTCGCTGATGACGCTGCACGCCGCCAAGGGTCTGGAGTTTCCGCTGGTTTTCCTGCCCGGCTGGGAAGAGACGGTCTTCCCCTCCCAGCGCGCCCTGGATGAAGGCGGCACGGCCAGCCTCGAGGAGGAAAGGCGCCTCGCCTATGTCGGCATCACCCGGGCGCGCGAGCGGGCGGTCATTTCCTGTACCGCCAACCGGATGATTTTCGGTCGCTGGCAGGCGGTGATCCCGTCGCGCTTTGTCGATGAATTGCCTGCCGACCATGCCGAGGCGGTCTCGGATACGGGCTATTACGACAGCGGTCCCGGATTTGAAGGCGTGAAGGAGCAGCCCGACCCGTTCGTGTCCAGCTATACCTCGCCCGGCTGGAAGCGCTATCAGCAGGCCCATGGCGGCGGGCGCAAGGGCAGCCCGGCCGTCATCGAGGGCAAGGCGAATTTCGTCGAGACCAGCTCGGCCGGCTCCGGCAAGTGGACGCCGGGGGACCGCTGTTTCCACGACAAGTTCGGCTATGGGACGATCAAGCGCGCCGATGGCGCCAAGCTGACGGTGGCCTTCGACAAGGCCGGCGAGAAAAAGGTCGTCGAGAGCTTCGTGAGGGCGGAGCCATGACCCTCTGGAAACTTGTCTTCACCGGCCCGATGGCCCCGCTTTACGAGGCGGCCGAGCGCATGGACAACGCGCTTCATGGCCCGCTGTCCGTTACCATTTTCGAGCAAGATGATGACGAGACGCGCGGCTGGATGGAATTGCTGTTCGATGCCATGCCGGACGAGGACACGGTCCGCGGCGTGGCCGG
>CBDUFA010000268.1:0-3271 GCA_965366295.1 uncultured Hyphobacterium sp. | reverse complement strand
CGGTGCCCCGATGCCTGGGTGCTGGGCCGCGATGCCGTCTATCCGAGTCCGGCGAAACGGGTGATGGGTTAGAAGCCGCCACCGAGCATTAAATTGAAATTTGCGAAAAATGGACCCGCGAGGCTGAGTATTGCCACTGTGGAAAGAATGATGCGCAATCGGGCATACCAAGGTGGAAACATGCCCTTTCTAACGGCCAGCAAATCCCATTGCAGCTGAATGGCAAAACCCAGCATCAGTGTGCCGAGAGCGATCAGGGCCGCGATGTAACCGAGAGGAAAACTGTAGATATCAAAAAATACCAGGCAGCCCCAGGCAACGATCGAAGGGAGCATGGACAAAATCAGAATTTTCGCAGACGGGTTGCCCGGATTTCGCGCGATTTCCGCGCCCCAGCGGGTGCCGCCGAGAAATGATAAAATCACCGCCGCATACCAAAGCAGGGCCGAAAAACTCAAAGGCAGAAATTCTGTAGGTCCGAAAAAAATGGCTGTCGACGAAAACACAAACGGGACCAGCCCGGCGATGCCGAGCACATAGGGCAGGACCGGGCGCTTGCGCATTGCCTATCTCCGTCCGAAGACCGCGGCGGCACCCCAGCCGAACAGCAGCGCGAGCGCGACGGCGACGAGGCCATAGAGCCAGCCATGGGTGTGGGCAAAATTGTAGATGATGCGCTCGAGCCCTTCCTTGCGGACATCGAGTGACACCGTGCCGACGGCAACCGGGCGGCCGCCGCGGAACAGGTAGACATCCGCGGTATAGGCGCCGACCGGCGTGGCCGGCGGCAGGGCGACATTCACGCGGAATAGTCCGCCCTCGAGCATCTGGACGCCGGTCGTGGTCTCGGCGAACAATTCCGAACTGGTCCGGTTGCGGCTGATCGCGTCGCGGTATTCGGTGACCTCGCCGCCCACCTCGCTGACCGTGACCTCGACGCCGAGGCGCACTTCGGTGTGCTCGGAATCCGGGGCGGACAGGCGCAGATGGTCGAGCCCGATGCCTTCGCGGCGCAAGGCGGAAAACGCGCCCAGCTCGCCGAGGGGACGGGTCGAGGCAACCGAATAATAGCTCGGGACATCGACGAAACGGACCGGCGCGCGGTTGATCCAGATGCCGAAGACGCGCTCCTTGCGCATGACCCGCAGATCATCCTGCGGGCCGCGCACCACTACGACCAAATCATCATGCTCGGCAATGCCGGTGACCGCGCCGAACAGGATGATCTCGGCGCCGGCGAAATCGGAGCGGATCTCCACCACTTCCTGGCTCAGCGCGGCGACCACGCGCGGTGGCGGCGCGGCTTCGGTGTCGGCCTGGCCCTGCAGCATCAGGACGGCGGCGATCAGCGGGCCGATCAATTCCCGTCTCCCCGGGCGGGCAGGATGGTAAAGAATTCCGATGGCGTCGCGACAAGGTCCCAGGCCAGCTTGGCGCAGACCACGACGACGATCAGCGACAGGCCGATGCGCAATTCCTCGGCTTTCACGCGGCGGCCGGCGCGGGCACCGAACTGGGCGCCGACCACGCCGCCGACGATCAGCAACAGAGCGAGCACGATATCCACGGTCTGGTTCTGGGCCGCCTGCAGGAAGGTGATGAGCGCGGTGACAAACAGGATCTGGAACAGCGAGGTGCCGACCACGACACTGGTCGGCATGCGCAACAGATAGATCATGGCCGGCACCATGATGAAGCCGCCGCCCACGCCCATGATCGCCGACAGGAGGCCGACGAAGATGCCGATCACGATGGGCGGGATGACGGAGAGGTAGAGGCCGGACGCCGGAAAGCGGGTCTTGAAGGGCAGGCGGTCGATCATGCGGCGCTTGCGGCGCTTTTTCACCGGCTGGGCGGAATGGCCGATGCGGCCGCGGCGGCGGATCGCGCCCAGGCTCTCGATCAGCATCAGGCTGCCGATCGTGCCGAGAAAGCCGACATAGGAGAGCGAGATGATGAGGTCGATCTGGCCCAGACTTCGCAGATAGCCGAACAGCTGCACGCCGACGATCGAGCCGGCCGCCCCGCCGGCCAGCAATAGCAGCCCCATCTTGATGTCGAGCGTCCTGCGCTGCCAGTGGGCGAGGGCGCCCGAGGCCGAGGAGGCGACGATCTGGTTGGTCTGGGTCGCCACGGCGACGGCGGGCGGGATGCCGATGAAGAAGAGCAGCGGCGTCATCAGGAAGCCACCACCCACGCCGAACAGGCCGGACAGGAATCCGACACCGAGTCCGAGGCCGAGCAGGAGGAAGATGTTGACCGAAATTTCGGCGATCGGCAGATAAATCTGCATCGCCGCGGCCCTCAGCCGGCGCGGGCGCTGGTCAGCCGCCCGATCAGTGCGTCATCAATGATTCCGGTGGCCGGAAGGCCGCGATCGGTCTGGAAACTGCGGATAGCCGCCTGGGTTTGCGGACCCCATTGCCCGTCCGCCGGGCCGGCATCATAGCCCAGCCCGTTGAGCAGGCCCTGGGCTGCGGCGATGGTGTCGGTATCGAGCGTGATCTCCACGCCCCAGTTGCGCTCGTACTGGCCGTTGGCCTCGGCGCTGATGGCGCGGGGCGTGAAATTGTCAGCCACAGAATCGGCCTGGGCGCGCAGCCCGGCATCCAGAGACGCGCCGATCGTGGCGGCCTGCTGGGCCGCGCCGCTGTCACCGCCGGCGGCAGCGATGGAGAACCAGGCATAGGCGTCGGCCAGGCTCTGCTCGGTGCCCTGGCCCTGCTGGAACAGGACGGCGAGATTGTACTGCGAATCCGTCAGCCCGCGCAGCGCGGCTTCCTCGAACCAGTGGAAGGCCTGCTCGATATTCTCTTCGCCGCCGGATCCGGTGGCGAACATGACGCCGAGATTGTGCATGGCGCGGCGATGCCCGGCCTCGGCGGCGCGGCGGGTCCACTGGCGGGCCTCCGTGGCATTGGCGTCCACGCCTTCACCACGCTCGAGCATCTTGGCATAGCGGTATTGCGCGGCCGGGACATTCTGTTCGGCCGCACGGCGGATGAGTGCGACGGCCGCGGCGACATTGCCCTCGCTGAGGCGTTCCTCGCCAAGGAGGTAGCGCGCCACCGGGTCACCGGCGGCAGCGGCTTCCTGCAGCGTCGGGATGCGCAGCGTGACGCGTTCCGGCGCCGGCGCGGGGGTGGTGCTCGCGGCCGGTTGCAGGCTGGCTTCGCGCGGCGCGGATCCGGCGGCCGGGTCCGGGCGGGTTTCGGCGGTGTTGTTATTGGCGGTCCCGGCGGGCTGCGTTTCCGGCTCGCTTGAGCCGGTT
>CBDUFA010000267.1:0-3287 GCA_965366295.1 uncultured Hyphobacterium sp. | reverse complement strand
TATCTTCATCACGCCGGGCTACCGGTTCCGCGTGATGGACGGATTGCTGACCAATTTTCACCTACCAAAGTCGACCCTGTTCATGCTGGTCTCGGCGATTGCCGGCCTGGACCGGATGCAGGCAGCCTATGCCCATGCGATCGCGGAACGATATCGCTTCTTCTCCTATGGCGATGCCTGCCTGATCTGGAAATCCCGATGACCGCATTCAAATTCGATATCCATGCAACCGACGGTGCCGCGCGGACCGGTGTTCTGAAAACCCCGCGCGGTGATATCCGCACGCCGGCCTTCATGCCGGTCGGGACGGCCGCGACGGTGAAGGCGCTTTATCCCGAGCAGGTCCGGTCGGCCGGCGCCGACATCATTCTCGGCAATACGTATCACCTTATGTTGCGGCCCGGCGCGGAGCGGATTCACCGGCTGGGCGGGCTGCACAAATTCATGCGCTGGGACGGCCCCATCCTCACCGATAGCGGGGGATTCCAGGTCTGGTCCCTGGCCGGTCTGCGCAAGCTGACGGAAGAGGGCGTGCAGTTCCAGTCGCATATCGATGGCTCGAAACACCAGCTGACCCCGGAACGAGCAATCGAGATCCAGGCCGACTTGCTGGGTGCCGACATTTCCATGCAGCTCGACGAGTGCACCAATTTTCCCTGCACCGAGGAGGAAGCCCGCGCCTCGATGGAGATGTCGTTGCGCTGGGGCGCGCGCTGCAAGACGGCCTTCGGTGAACGCGAGAGGCAAGCCCTGTTCGGGATTGTCCAAGGATCGGTCTTTGAGCATCTCCGAAAGGAGTCTGCCCAGCGCCTCGCCGATCCCGGCTATGACGGTTACGCCGTCGGCGGGCTCGCGGTCGGGGAGGGGCGCGAGACGATGTGCGAGGTGCTAGACTTCACGGTGCCGGAATTGCCTGCTGACCGGCCGCATTATCTCATGGGCGTCGGTAAGCCGATCGACCTGGTGGAGGCCGTTGCGCGCGGTATCGACATGTTCGATTGCGTGATGCCAACACGGTCGGGCCGGCACGGTCAGGCATGGTCGGATTTTGGTCCGGTCAATCTCAAGCGTGCGGAGTTTGCCGAGGACTCTTCACCGCTCGACGAATCGATCGATTGCCCGGCCAGCCGCGACTATTCGAAAGCCTATCTGCATCATCTGGTTCGGGCTGGCGAATACCTCGCCGCCATGCTGCTCAGCTGGCACAATGTCGCCTATTACGAACACCTGATGGCGCGCATGCGGGCGGCCATCCGCAAAGGCGAGTTCGATGCCTTTGCGCAGGACTTCCGGGCGCGCTGGGCAGAAGGTGAAGCGGAGCGCGGCTAGTCCGAGGGCGACGTGTCGACCGACAGGTCGTATTCGTCGAACGCCCGGTCGAGATAGGCTTCTCCACAACCAAAACCGTCGAACAGCCCGCGGAGATAGGCCCGGCGGTTGAGCGCCGTGGTCCGCTGTTGCCTGGCTTCGCGTTCGATTTCACCTGCCCGGCCGACAAACCGGATGACAGGCCGCGCCGGGTTGAGGCCGACAATGGTCGAGTAATAGAGATCGCGCGCGCCCTGACCGACCGCCTCCGTGCTGCGTCCGGCCCACATCGCGGAACGTTCGCGCCAGCTGCGTTCCTCCTCGGTCTCGTCCTCGCGCTCTTCTGGCACATAGATGACTTCCGGTCCCAGCACCGCGGTCAGCCGGGCAATATCCCTGGCGGTCGTGGAGCAAACACGCCGGGCACCTTCACCGCCATAGGGCGTGGGCACGGTTTCGTGACCTTCATCGACCATGATCTGGCCAGGCCGCTCCCGCGGCATGCCCAAAGCGTCCGAAACAGCGCTCTGTGTGGTGTCGACGCCGGAGGACGCCAGGCTGGAATCATTTCCCTGGACCGACGAGCAGGCTGTCAGTGCGAGCATGAAAAGGGAGACCGGAATCAGGTGTTTCATGGTGTCAGTCTATCAGTCCGAAATTCCAACTGCAGCAGAGAAGCCGTAAAACGTGTCGAATTCTTGACCTCGTCAACGCCCTCCTATAGGTCCACGTTTCCTTTTCGGGAGCCCGTAGCTCAGTTGGTAGAGCAACTGACTTTTAATCAGTAGGTCCAGGGTTCGAATCCCTGCGGGCTCACCATTTCTTTCCCCGTTCCTTGTTGTGTGTTGCGGCAATCGCACCGCGCCAATTCTCAAAACGCGAAAGACCGGTGCGATAATGCAACACCGGAAATTACGGCGAGACGACGATAAATTCGCGACCGGCGTGTGAGCCAACGGCCTAATACTTGGGCTGTTGCGCCTTTTTTCGCGCAACAGGCGAAATTTCGTCCAATCCCCCGTGGCTGAAAAATCTTCCGCAGACAGGCGCGCATGAGCGTTGTTTGGGCTGGCCTCGCCAATTTTTTTCCTGTAATCAGGATGCAGCGCGTATCCATGTGCGCTTTATCTGTGTCTGGAATTCTTCCGGGCGTTTAGTTCACGCGATGGAGGCTTTTGCCTCCGGAGGGGGTAAAATGAAAAAGTGGCTTCTCACAGCGGCCGCAGTCGGTGCCATCGCGGTGGCGTCCGGTACTGCGCACGCTGACGAAGGCTGGTATGTCAGCGCCGGTGTCGGCAATGGCGGTTTCGGTGACGCAGGCACCGAAGGCTACCGTCTGGGTGCCGAGATCAATGGTGCCGGCGACTGGCGTCAGAATGCAGCTTTCGGTTACGATTGGGCCGATGGCTGGCGTGCAGAAATCGAAGGCGCTCATCGCTTCAACGATTTCGGCGCGATTGGCGGTCATGAAGACAGCGCCAGCGACATGCACATCTGGTCGCTGATGCTGAATGTCTATCGTGACTTCAACGAAAGCGGCTTCATCAGCCCGTATGTCGGTGCCGGTGTCGGTGCCGCTCAGGTCAGCTTCTCCGGTACCGGTTGGGATTCGGGCGCTCGTCCGACCTTCGGTGGCGGTGGTGCTGCCAACCAGATTCTCATCCCGGCGGCCGGTGCTCGCTACGTCACGACCAATGATGAAGACATCACTTACCTGGTGAACCTCATCGCCGGTATTGGCTGGCGCCTGTCCGATCAGTTCCTGATCGACACGCAGTATCGCTTCGTCCGTCTCGGCGAGACCAACTACTCCGGCGCCACGCCGACCGCCGTTGGTGGTTCGGGCGTCATCCGCCAGGGTGGTCAAACCTTCCCGGGCACGACTGTTGGTGGCGAAACCAGCGTCAGCGATGTAAGCGGCCACGAAGTGTGGATCGGCATGCGGTATCTGTTCGCGGCTCCGCCGCCCCCGCCGCCGC
>CBDUFA010000266.1:0-3332 GCA_965366295.1 uncultured Hyphobacterium sp. | reverse complement strand
AAACGGAAGTCCTGCTGGTCTGCGATGGCGGTTTGCGCCGACCGCAAAGCCCGTGGGCGAAGCTGGTCATCGTGCCCGAAGGTGCCGATGCGGCCGACAACTGGATTGCCGAGCGGATCGGGCCCGGCGATATCTGCGTCACCGCCGATATCCCGCTGGCCGACCGCTGTCTGAAAGCCGGAGCGGTCGCGATCGATCCGCGTGGCAAGGCGTTCGATGCCGACAATATCGGGTCCGTGCTGGCGACCCGGAACCTGATGACGGATCTGCGTTCGGCCGGTGCGATGGAAGGCGGCGGCGGAAAACCGTTTTCTGCCCGTGACCGGTCGGATTTCCTCAACGGGCTGGAAATCCTGTTCCAGAAGCTGAAGCGCTAGTCCGCTTCCGGCAATTCCGCCACCCGCATCAGGACGATCTGGTTACGCCGGCGCTCAACGATTTCAAAGCGCACGCCATGGAAGGAGAAGACCTGGCCGGTTTCGGGAATGGTCTGGCTTTCATGGATCACCAGCCCGGCCATGGTGACCGCTTCCTCGTCCGGCAAATCCCAGTCCAGCGCCCGGTTGACGTCGCGGATCGGCGTGTGGCCGTCGATCAGCCAGACGCCTTCGGCCTCCATGCGCACGCCCTCGACCGGCATGTCGTGCTCGTCCTCGATCTCGCCGACAATCTCCTCGAGAATGTCTTCCAGCGTCACCAGCCCCATCAGCGCGCCATATTCGTCGACCACCAGGGCGAAGTGTTCGCGCTTCTCGCGGAAGGCGTTGAGCTGGTCTTGCAGCTCGGTGGTTTCCGGCACGAACCAGGGTTCCCGCATCACCGCTTTCAGATCGATCGCCCCGGCATCGCCGCCCGTGTTCAGCAGGGCGCGGGCGAGGTCGCGCGCATGCAGCACGCCGATAATGTTCTCGGTATCGCCCTCGAACAGCGGCAGCCGGGTATGCGGGCTGTTGAGCGCAGAGGCGATGATGTCGGCCACCGGCAGACCGGCGTCGATCATGGTGATGTTCTTGCGGTGCACCATGACATCGTCGACGGTCAGCTCGCGCAGATCGAGCACGCCGCCCAGCATGTCGCGGTCATCCTTCACCACGCCGCCTTCCTGGTGGTGCAGGTCGATATGTCCGCGCAGTTCCTCATGGCTGGACAGGACCGGGCCTTCCACATTGGCGCCGAACAGGCGCAGCGAGAAACGCACGATCGCCTGGACCGCCGACACGACCGGCGCGAAGACCCGCACGAATTGCAGGATCGGCCAGGACACGGCCTGCGCAAACCGGTCGGGATTGGACAGCGCATAGGTCTTGGGCAGCACTTCCGCGAAGATCAACACCAGTGCCGTCATCACCAGCGTCGCATAGGCCACCCCGTGTTCGCCGAACAGGCGCAGGAAAACCGCCGTGGCGATCGAGGAGGCGAGGATGTTGACCAGGTTGTTGCCGAGCAGGATGCCGCCGATCAGGCTTTCCCGGTCCTCGGTCAGCTTGGTGACGCGATGGGCGGCCGCCTTGCCCTCTTTCTCCAGCTGCAGCATGCGCGCCCGCGACACGGCGGTCAGCGAGGTTTCCGAGCCGGAGAAAAAGGCCGACATCAGGAGCAGGAGCACAATTCCGCCAAGCGAAATCAGGATCCAGGTCTCGATCATTGTGTTCTGTCTTTCAGGAAGCTGAGGAGGTCGGCCTCATCGGCCGCCTCGTGAATAAAGGCATTGCCAATGCCGCGCGCAAGAACCAGGCGGATGGCGCCGCCCGAATTCTTCTTATCATGGCGCATGCGTTCGACCATAGCCTCCGGCGAAAACGGTGCGCCGGGCAGGGCCGAAAGGCGCGCTTCCAGGCCCATGAGGGCCAGATAGGCGCGGACGCGTTCAGCGTCCTGTTCCGGGCACAGGCCGAGCCGGACGGAATAATCGAAAGCCAGCGCCAGGCCCGCCGCCACCGCTTCGCCATGCAACAGCGCGCCTGCCGACTCGGTTTCCAGCGCGTGTGCGAATGTGTGGCCGAGATTGAGCAGGGCGCGCTGGCCGGCTTCGCGCTCGTCCGCCTCCACGATCCGCGCCTTGAACGTGATCGCGGATTTGAGGTGCGCGGCCAGGTGCAGCGCAGTGAGACTGTCACGGCTGGAATATTCCAGCCGGTCGAAGAAATCGGCATCGCCGATCAGTGCCGCCTTGATGATCTCGGCATAGCCGGCCTTTACCTGCCGGTCGGGCAGGGTTTCGAGAAAACCGAAATCGGCGACGACGAGCGCGGGCTGATGGAATGCGCCGACGAGGTTCTTGCCCTGCGGCATGTTGATCGCCGTCTTGCCGCCCACCGAGGAATCCGCCATTGCCAGCAGGGTGGTGGGGACCTGGATGATGTCGAGCCCGCGCTTGTAGATCGCCGCGGCAAAACCGGCGAGATCGCCCGTCACGCCGCCACCGATGGCGATTACCGCATCGCCGCGGTCCAGCCCGGCGTCGAGCAGCCGGCTCAGCACGATTTCGAGCATGCCGAAGGACTTGGCCTTTTCACCGGCCGGAATCTCGACCGGCTCGCCCAGGAGGGTCAATCCGCCGAGGAGGCCGGCGATGCGCTCGGACTGGACGCGCCGGACCTCGGCATCGATCAGCACGGCATAGCGGCGCGGCTGCGCGAGCGCTTGATGGGTTTTCGCAGCGTCGAGCGCCCCGGTGCCCAGCAGCACATCATAGCTGCGCGCCCCCAGCTCTATCCGGACACTGTCAGTCATTCACGGCCCGGGTCGCAAATCCCATCGGACCGAGGGCCTTGAGGATACGGTCGACAGCAGCGGCGTGCGGACCGGTATCGCCCTCGACCTGGATATCGGCCTCGGCATAGGCTGCTTCGCGCCGCGCCATCAGGTCGGCCATCACCGCGCGTGGATTATCGGTGCGCAGGAGCGGGCGTGTATCCCGGCGCGAGACGCGTTCCATCAGCGTGTCGAGATCGGCTTTCAACCAGATAGAAATGCCCTTTTCCTTGACCAGCCGCCGCGTCTCGTCATTGACGAAGGCGCCGCCGCCCAGCGCGATCACCGCCTGCGGCTCGTCGAGCAGGCGCGCAATCACGCGCCGCTCGCCATCGCGGAACGCGGCTTCGCCGAAATCGGTAAAGATATCCGCGACCGGCCGGTCGGCGGCTTTCTCGATCTCTTCATCCGCGTCGACAAAGGGCAGACCGAGCGCGGCAGCCAGGCGGCGGCCAACGGTCGTCTTGCCTGCGCCCATCAGGCCAACCAGCACGATGGAGCGCTGTTCCCGCGGCAAGTCAGCAGAATCTTCACTCATTCGCGCATCATACAGGCCACAGCCTTGGTCTGGAAATTGC
>CBDUFA010000265.1:0-3333 GCA_965366295.1 uncultured Hyphobacterium sp. | reverse complement strand
GGTTTGAAGGCAATTATTCTGATTACGAAGAAGACCGTAAACGCCGCCTCGGTGCAGCCGCGTAGATCGTCCACGGAGACATCCGGCGCGAGCTCGACAAGCACCAGCCCCTTCGCGGTTACATCGAAGACGCCGAGCGTCGTAATGATGCGGTCGACAACGCCCGTGCCGGTCAGCGGCAAGGTGCACGCCTTCAGCAGCTTCGGATCGCCGGACTTGGACGTGTGGTCCATGATCACGACCACGCGTTTGACCCCGGCCACGAGGTCCATGGCCCCGCCCATGCCCTTGACCATCTTTCCCGGGATCATCCAGTTGGCGATATCACCGCCCTCGGAAACTTCCATGGCTCCCAGGATAGACAGATCGATATGTCCGCCGCGGATCATGCCGAAACTGTCCGCCGACGAGAAATAGCTGGTGCGCCGCAGCTCCGTGATGGTTTGCTTGCCGGCATTGATCAGGTCCGGGTCTTCTTCACCTTCATACGGAAACGGGCCCATGCCCAGCATCCCGTTTTCCGATTGAAGCGTTACATCAATGCTTTCATCTATGTAATTGGCAACCAAGGTTGGAATACCAATTCCGAGATTGACGTAGAAACCGTCCTCGAGCTCTTTCGCGGCGCGCTGCGCCATGTCTTCGCGTGTCCAGGCCATGACCTTAACCCTCCCGTGCGCGGGTCGTGCGCTGCTCGATACGTTTCTCGAATTCGCCCTTGATGAGGCGTTGAACGAAAATGCCCGGCGTGTGAATGCAGTCCGGGATCAATTCACCCACCTCGACGATGTCCTCGACTTCCGCGAGGGTCACCTTGCCGGCGGTTGCCATCATCGGATTGAAATTCCGGGCGGTCTTGCGGAAAACCAGATTGCCTTGCGTATCCGCCTTCCAGGCTTTCACGATCGACAAATCCGCGGTCAGCCCGGTTTCCATGATGTAGGTTTCGCCGTTGAAGTCGCGATGATCCTTGCCTTCGGCAATGACGGTTCCAACGCCGGTTTTCACGTAGAAGCCCGGAATTCCCGCCCCGCCGGCGCGGATACGCTCGGCCAGCGTGCCTTGCGGATTGAATTCCAGCTCAAGCTCACCGGACAGGAATTGCCTTTCGAATTCCTTGTTCTCGCCGACATAGGACGACACCATTTTCCTGATGCGCTTGGCGTCGAGCAGCTTTCCGAGGCCGAACCCGTCGACACCGCAATTGTTGGAAATGATGGTGAGGTCCTTCACGCCGGACTCGAGGATCGCCTCGATGGCATTTTCCGGAATTCCGCACAGTCCGAAGCCGCCGGCCATGATGGTCATGCCATCAAACAGCAGCCCGTCGAGCGCGGTCTTTGCGTCGGGGTGGATCTTGTTCATCAGATTTCCCTGCTTGAGGAGGAGTGATGGGCGCTAGGTATATCGTCTCGCACCGGTTTGGCCAGTCATTCCCGTTTACGCATTTCAGCCCGGTGACGCTTGTCGATCTCTACAGCCATCGCGCCACCAAAGAAGACGGCATAGGACCCCCAGTAAATCCAGAGCAGGAAAACAATCAGCGCCCCGATCGACCCGTAGGCTGTCGGGCGGACCCAGCCAGCGGTGTAGACCGAGAAGCCGGCCGAAAGGAGCAGCCAGAGCGTGGTAGCGATGGCGGCGGCCAGAATCGAGGCAACCCAGGTGACGCCCCCGGCTCGCCGCATCAGGTAACGGTAAAGCAGTGCCAGCGCAGTGATCATGGTTAGCGAGACGGCGGTCCATTCATTGAACAGGCTGTTCAGCCCCCTGAGCTCCAGCCCGAGAAATCCGGCCGCCGGGCGCACAATGTTCGGAATCGTCAGCACCACGACATTGGACACAAAAAGAAGGGCGCCGCCGGCGAGCACCGTGAAAATCGCCACGACATTGAATTTGAAGATGTTGCGGAGATCGCCGACGCCCCCGATCTGGTTGAGCCCGGCAATCAGCGCCTTGGCACCGCGCGAGGCGGCAAACAGCGAAATCGCCAGGGCCACCAGGCCTTGCGCCGAGAGCGATGCACGCGAGGCTTCGGCGACAGGAGATATCTGGGCTTCGGCAAACGCCCGTGCCGAATCCGGCAACACGGTCGACAAGCGTCCGATCTGCACGGCGGCATCGTTCACATCGAACATCAGCCCGTAAATGGCGACACCGACGGCCACCAGCGGAAAGATGGCCAGCAAGGTAAAGAACGATACGCCACCGGCGAAAAGCATCACTTCGCGGGCCATTGTCCGGCTGATGGCGGCAATCAGCACAGCCAGTGGCGGCCAGCCGAGAACGGACTTCACCCGATGGTGAACCCGTTCATGCATTTGCCCGGCGCGTTTTCGGAAACTCTTCATGCTTGCAGCCATAAACCGAAAATCCGGAACACAAAAACCAAAACGCCAGCCTGTGGGTGCAGGCTGGCGCATCTGGGATTGGTGGACCGGTTTCCCGGCCAAGACAACGAACGTGCGAGGGACAAGATGGGTGTCCGTTGATCTCGGGAACAGGAATAGCGAGGGCTGCTTGAATGATACATGAACGAAAATCGGCACAGCCGTTCACCGGTTTTCACCTTCCGGGTTTTGTGACAATCTGCGGTTCTTCGCCTTGGGGGAAGGCATGAGCCGACTGCTCGATATTGCGCTGATTGATGGGGATGGCGATCTTTCGATAAAGCCGTCCGATCTCGAAATATACAATATCCGGAGCCATCCGGTATTGGCCTCCGATACGGCCACCCTCCAGGGTATGGACGCCATTGTTATCTGCACGTCTGACATGGCCCGGGCCCAGCTGCTCCGGCAGGATATTTCACGCCTTTCGCGGAGTCGGCCTCCGATTATTCTGATTTCTGACAATGACACACCGCCGGAGGGATTTGATGGCTGGCTGCGCCGGCCCGTCTCTCCGGTCCAGCTTGCCACGCGGATTCAATCCCTGCGCCGCCTCTGGGTGATGGAAGACGTGGCACGGCGTCGCAAGGCAGCCGCTGAAGTCTTTGGTCACACCATTGCCGATGACGGCATTGCCGACCAGAAGGCCTCTGTGCTGTTCGTGGGCGAAGCGACATCGCGTTTCATGGCCATTCGTCATGCGCTCAATGCAGCCGAGACCGGCATGGTAGCAGCCTTCTCGTCCTTTTCCGCATTCGACTACCTCCACGAGCGGCCGTTTGATGCCGTGATCCTGAATGCCATCGGTAAGCGCGAGCTGGCGTTCACGATCTCCTCGGCGATGCGGCGCAATGCCCGCCTTTATCACACCCCGGTTCTGTTGCTGGCGCCGGCCGGGCGCTTCGAGGCAGCGGACGAGGCGTTTGCTCGCGGCGTGTCCGAC
>CBDUFA010000264.1:0-3338 GCA_965366295.1 uncultured Hyphobacterium sp. | reverse complement strand
GTCATTGGTCTTGGCCGATTGCTGGCGCAGACCGAAGAAGGTGGCACGCTTGTCCCGCCGGCCCTCATCCGACCACACGGTGATATCGTCACCCGCCCGATTGGCTGGCCAGATTCCGGCCACGCCACGCGGGTCAAGCCAGTTTCCGGCAATGATCCGTTCCAGCATGGCCTCACCATCGGCGAGCAGGTTCCTCGCCGCTTCGCCACGGTTAGGATCGTCGAGGATCTGCGGATACACCCCTTTGAGATGCCAACTCATGAAGAAGGGCGTCCAGTCGATATAGGCCGCGAGATCGGCCACGCTGACATCGTCGATGACAGTGATGCCCGGCTTTTTCGGGGCGGACGCGGGTGTGCGTTCGGGTCTCAGCGCGTTGGATCGCGCCGCCTCCAGCGACAGGCGATCCCGCGCCGACGCGGTGCGCGCCCTCACCTCGCGGATATCGGCCAGCGATTTGCGGTTCTCGGCAGCAAAACTGTCGCGGTCAACGGACAGGAGCTTGGAAACGATCCCGACCGCGCGGCTGGCATCGTTGACATGAACGACCGGGCCTCCGGAATAGGCCGGCTCGATCTTCAGGGCGGTGTGCGCCGGGCTGGTGGTCGCCCCGCCGATCAGAAGCGGAAGGTCGAATCCCAGACGCTGCATCTCGCTGGCGACATCGACCATTTCATCCAGCGAGGGGGTAATCAGGCCTGACAGGCCGACAATATCGGCGCCTTCACGCCGCGCGGTCTCGAGAATGTCCGCGCCGGGCACCATGACGCCGAGATCGACGATCTCGTAGCCATTGCACTGCAACACGACGCCGACAATGTTCTTGCCGATATCGTGGACATCGCCCTTCACGGTCGCCAGCACGATCTTGCCATTGGATTTTCCCGCGAGGCCGGAGCGGCGCTTTTCCTCTTCGAGGTAGGGCAGCAGCCAGGCGACGGCCTTCTTCATGACGCGGGCGGACTTCACGACCTGCGGCAGGAACATCTTGCCCGCGCCAAAGAGGTCACCCACGACATTCATGCCGTCCATCAGCGGGCCTTCGATGACGTCCAGCGGCTTGTCGAATGCCTGGCGTGCTTCCTCGGTGTCATCCTCGATATGGTCGGTGATGCCATGTACCAGCGCGTGTTCCAGCCGCTTGGCGACCGGCCATCCCCGCCATTCGGCGGCCGCCTTCTCCTCGCGCTCCCCGCTGCCGCGATAGCGCTCCGCGATCTCCAGCAGGCGATCAGCAGCGCCGGCCTTGCGGTTGAGGATGACATCCTCCACTGCCTCGCGCAGCTCCGGTTCGATATCGTCATAGATGTCCAGCTGGCCGGCATTGACGATCGCCATGTCCAGCCCGGCCCGGATGGCGTGATAGAGGAAGACCGAGTGCATGGCCCGGCGAACGGGCTCATTTCCCCGGAAAGAGAAAGACAGGTTCGAGACCCCGCCCGACACATGCGCATGGGGCAGCTCAGCGCGGATCCGGCGCGTCGCTTCGATGAAGGCCACGGCATAATCGTCATGCTCGGCGATGCCAGTGGCGACCGCGAAAATATTGGGGTCGAAAATGATGTCCGACGGGGCGATGCCGGCCTGTTCCGTCAGCAGGTTGTAGGCGCGCTGGCAGATGGCGAACTTGCGCTCCGCGGTTTCCGCCTGGCCGTCCTCGTCGAAGGCCATGACGACGACCGCCGCGCCATAGCGCCGGATCTTTCGGGCCTGTTCGAGGAAGAGCGCTTCGCCTTCCTTCAGGCTGATCGAGTTGACGATGGCCTTGCCCTGGACGTTCTTCAGCCCTTCCTCGATCACGTCCCATTTGGACGAGTCGAGCATGATGGGGACGCGGGCAATATCCGGCTCACCGGCGATGAGGCGCAGGAAAGTGCGCATTGCGGCCTGCGAGTCGAGCAGGCCCTCATCCATGTTGATGTCGATGATCTGGGCGCCGTTCTCGACCTGTTGACGCGCCACGGACAGGGCCTCGGCAAAATCCCCGTCGGTGATCAGCTTGCGGAATCGGGCCGAGCCGGTGACGTTAGTGCGCTCACCGATATTGATGAAATTGGCCCGGGAGGTTTCGGTCATGCCGCGTGTCCGTCTAGTCGAGATTCATCGGCCCGGGACCGCCGATATCGTTGCCGCCGAAATTGCCGCGGCCCGAGCTCGGCTTGCCGAAGAGCACGACCAGGAAAACAAAGACGCAAATGACGCCGACGATGATCTGGGTCACAAGGCCCGGCCCCATCAAATTGCCCAGCACGAGGCTGCAAAGCACATAGGCAAACAATGTCAGCAGCACGGCGATGATCAGGCGGATGGCAATCTTCATAATGTTGTTCCTCGTGCGAAAGGCCGGCTAGCCGGCCAGCCGGAAGGGTTCGAGCCCGGAGAGAAGCAGCGCAGATGATGCTGACGGCACCTTGCGCGTCGGCAGATCCTGCACCGCCGCAACAATGGCGCGCGTATGCTCCGGCGTGGTGCCGCAGCAGCCGCCGACGATGTTCAAAAGGCCGCTCTCTGCCCATTCGCGCAGCAGCGACGACGTTGTCTCGGGCGCTTCGTCATAGCCGCCCAGATCATTGGGCAATCCGGCATTGGGATAGGCATGGATCAGCGTGTCCGCGATACGAGACAGGGCGGCGGCATAGGGGCGCATCTGTTCGGCGCCGAGCGAACAGTTGAGCCCGACACTGATCGGCTGCGCATGGCGGATGGACGCCCAGAACGCCTCGACTGTCTGGCCGGACAGATTGCGGCCGGAACGGTCCACGACTGTCATCGAAAGGGCCATCGGGATGGCCTCGCCGGTTTCGGCTTCAAGGTCGCGCACCGCGGCAATGGCGGCCTTGGCGTTGAGGGTGTCGAACACGGTCTCGATCAAAAGGTAGTCCGCCCCGCCATCCACCAGGCCTCGCGCCGTCTCGGCATAGACCGCCACCATGTGATCGAAATCCGCCGCGCGGAATTCCGGGCGGTTGACGTCGGGTGACAGCGACAGCGTGGCATTGGTGGGGCCAATCGCACCGGCGACCCAGCGCAGCCGGTCCGGCGAGGAAAATTCGTCCGCGACCTTCCGGGCGCACGCGGCGGCGGCCCGGTTGATGGCGTAGCTTTCCGCTTCGAGCCCGTATTCACCCTGGCTGATGGCATTGGCGTTGAAGGAATTGGTCGAGACGATCTCGGCCCCGGCCTTTGCATATTCGCGGTGAATCGCTTCGATGATGTCCGGCCGGGTCAGGTTGAGAATGTCGTTATTGCCCTTGAGGTCGCGGTCGTGGCTCGCAAAGCGCTCACCACGGAAATCGGCTTCGCTCAGCCCTTTCTTCTGGATTTCGGTACCCTTGGGG
>CBDUFA010000263.1:0-3339 GCA_965366295.1 uncultured Hyphobacterium sp. | reverse complement strand
TCGGCGCAGAGCGACAGCCTACCTCTGACTGCCGCCAATCTTTGCAACAGAGCCTGCGCATGCATTATGTCGACGAGGGGCCGAAAGATGCGCCTGTCTTCCTGTGCCTGCACGGCGAACCGAGCTGGGCCTATCTCTACCGCAAGATGATGCCTGTGTTTCTCGACGCCGGTTACCGGGTCTTGGCGCCGGATTTCTTCGGCTTTGGCCGCTCCGACAAGCCGGTGAAGGATGAAGACTATACGTTCCATTTCCATCGCAATTCGCTGAAGGCCTTCTTCGAACGCATGGACCTGAAAGATGTCTGCCTGGTCTGCCAGGACTGGGGCGGTCTGCTCGGTCTTTCCATTCCGATGGATTATCCCGACCGGTTCACACGCCTTCTGGTGATGAATACAGGATTGGGCATCGGCAAGGATCCCGGTCCCGGCTTCATGGCCTGGCGGGACTTCGTCGCGACGAACCCGGAATTCCATGTCGGTGAGCTGATGAAGCGGGCCACGCCGATCCTCGATGACGAGGAGGTCGCAGCCTATCAGGCCCCCTTCCCCGATCCGACCTATATGGCCGGCGCACGCCGTTTCCCGATGCTGGTGCAGGTCTCACCGGACATGGAGGGGGTCGACACCAACCTCGCCGCCGCGAAGTTCTGGAACCAGGACTGGTCGGGCGAGAGCTTCATGGCGATCGGCATGCAGGACCCGGTTCTAGGGCCACCCGCCATGCGCGCGCTGCAAAAGCTGATCAGGAATTGTCCCGAACCGATGGAAATCGCCGATGGCGGCCATTTCGTGCAGGAATGGGGCGGGCCGATTGCGAAGGCTGCACTGGAAAAATTCGGCCTCTAGAGGTCGACCAGTTCCTGCGTGAGATCGCTGTCCGGATTGTCCCCGGTATTGGTGACCCCGGCCTTTTCAAACAGCATGATGTGGACCGGTTCTTCAACGCAGACCGGGTGATGGCGCACGCCCTTGGGTATCACGCAGAACTCCCCGGGGCCCAGCACGACATCATTCTGCCCCTCGATCTCGATCCGCAACACGCCCTGCGTGATAAGGAACATTTCGTCCTCATCATCATGCTTGTGCCAGTCGAAAGCGCCCTCGCCCTTGGCCAGCTTGATGTCGTAATTATCGACCCTGGCGACGCGCTTGGGCGACCAGGGTGCATCGAACTGGGCGTGTTTTTCGGCAATCGAGATTTTCGGGATCATGTCCGCTCCGGCGCTGTGGCAAGCGAGGCGTGAAGTGCCACCCCGCCATTCGTACGCCAGACCCATATCAGGGTCAGGACAAGCGCCGCAAGCGCGGCAGTCGTTCCCGCCAAGCCACCCTCAATGCCGAAAGCCCCCCCGGTCCAGGCGCCATTCCCGACAGGCTGGGCAGCGATGATCGCGACACTGGCTTCCTGTCCGGAATTGGCGAGCCCGAAGACCACGTTCTGCATGACATTCCAGGACATGTGCAGGCCGATGGACAGGGCGAGACGCCCGGTCATGGCCATGGGCAAGCCGAAGACAATGCCCAGCAGGGTCAGATTGGCCGCGCCAACCAGTGTGGCGTTGGGGTTGGACAAGTGCATGACACCGAAAACCGCCGATGTCAGGACCACCACGAGGAACACTGCCATCCGCTTGCCGATCCAGCGGGCGCCGATCACTTCCGACAGGGTGCGCAGCAGATACGCCCGGAAGATCGCCTCCTCCATGATCGACCCCGCCAGATAGCGGCCGATCTGGATCGTCAGGGCTCCGGCGAAACCGAAGCCCGCATAGGCCATGACATTGCGGCTTGTGATCTCAATCCAGCCCTGGGACAGGAGGAAGAGGAAAACCGGTGTCATCACCAGCGCCGGGATGAGAAGACCCGCCAGTAAATCCGCCCACCATTTCGCAGACAGGACGAGGCCCCAGTCGGACAGCCGGCGGCGATCAAGAAACCGGCCGCTGATGTAGAGCGCGACAATGATTGCAATGGCGACAACGCCATTTGTCAAAGGCGCCGCGAGGAATTCGCCCTCATCGCCGAACTCGTATAGCTCGACCAGTGTCGCCAGCCCGCGGACCAGGGCACCGAAAATCAGGATGAAAAGCGCAATACGGAAGGGCGTGCGCAACCGCCCCTGTTCAACCGACCAGAAGATTGTCTTGAGCATTTGGCTCTCCTTTTGGAGAGCCATAACCGCGCTGCGGAATACCGGATTGAACGGATTTAACGCCTACATCAGCATTGTCATCGGGTCTTCGATGAAGCCCTTGAACGCCGCAGCCCAGCGGGCCCCTGTCGCACCGTCCACGACGCGGTGATCGCAGGTCAGCGTGACCGTCATCACCGTCGCCTTGGCCAGCGCACCATCCTTCACCACCGGGCGTTCTTCGCCCGCGCCGACCGACCGTATCATGCCCTGAGGCGGGTTGAGGCTGGAGGCAAAGGACTTGATGCCGAACATGCCGAGATTGGACAGGCTGAAAGTGCCGCCCTGGAATTCCTCGGGCTTCAGCTTGCGTTCGCGCGCCCGGGCCGCGAGGTCCTTCATCTCGGTGGAAATCTGCGCGAGGCCCTTCGCATCGGCATCCTTGATGATGGGGGTGATCAGGCCGCCTTCGATGGCGACCGCGACCGACACGTCAGCATGCTTGTGGCGGGCAATCCGGCCATCCTCGATCCAGGACGAATTCGCTTCCGGGACGCGTTTCAGCGCAAGTCCCGAGGCCTTGATCAATATGTCATTGACCGAGACCTTCACGCCCTCTGGCGCGCGCTCATTCAACTCCTTGCGGAACGCCAGCAGTTTGTCGAGCTCGCAATCAACCGTCAGCGGGAAATGCGGCACGTCGCGGAAGCTTTCCGTCAAACGCTTGGCGGAAATCTTCGTGATGTTGTCAGCTTTCTCGATCTCGTAGCGATCGGCCGATATCCCATAGGCGGCCAGCGGCTCGTCCTGGCTGATCTCCTTCGCCGCGGCCGGCGTATCCGGTGCAGTCATCGCCGAGCCCATAGCTGAGGTCGCGGGCGCGGCCTTGCCGTCGAAGCCTTCGATATCGCGCTTGACGATGCGGCCGTTGGGGCCGGAACCCGTCACGTCCTTGAGGTCGATCCCGGCCTGGTCCGCCATGCGCCGGGCCAACGGCGAGGCCTTGATGCGATCGCCATCATCCGCTTTTGCCGGTAGCGTAGAGGTCGCCGGCTTGTCGTCCTTTGCCGGCGATTTAGGTGCGTCTGCCGGTTTGGTCTCGTCAGACGACGCGTCCGGCCCGCCCTCCGGCGTGTAGCCGTCCAGCGCAGACTTGTCCTCATCGTCCTCGAGCAGAAGCGCGATCACGGCATTGACCTTCACGCC
>CBDUFA010000262.1:0-3346 GCA_965366295.1 uncultured Hyphobacterium sp. | reverse complement strand
CCGTGCTGGCGCTGCTTGCCACACTGGTGATCGGGCCATTGGTAACCGGCCTGCCGCAAGCGCAATACTGGTCCAGCGCCACGACCTGGTTTTATCCGGTCAATGTTCTGGCCTTTGCGGACACGTCTGGCGGGCCGGCAGGGATTTTCGTTGGCAACCCCGCCGCGGGCGAGTTTTCCGCCACGCTTTGGACGCTGCGCTATGAAGTGCTGGCCTATGCGGCGGCGGGTCTGATCTTTTTCACACGGTTGGCCTGGGGGCGCTGGCCGATCCTCGGCCGGTTTATCGCCGGAACCGCAGTCTATCTTGCCATCCGTCTCTTCTGGCCGGATGCCCCGGCCATGATCACCCATGGCGGACGCTTCGGCTCGGTCTTCCTGCTCGGTATGGTCATCCAACAATTCCGCGACCGGCTGCCGGTCACAATTCTGCCTGTGATCATCCTGCTGCCTATCGCGATATTGATGGGCGATCATGCCCTGTCGGAACTTTTCTGGAATGGTGTGTTGGCCGTATTGATTTTCTGGGCCGGATTTGCGGCGCTGGACCGCCTACCATCCGGCGCACGCATCCCGGACTGGTCCTATGGCATTTATATCTGGCACTATCCGGTCATGCAGAGCCTATGGCATTTCGATGTGGCGCGATCTCCGCTGGAACTGGCCGCTTACGGCATTCCGCTGTCGCTCGCTGTTGCCGCCGCGTCCTGGCACCTGATCGAGAAGCCTACGTTGAGTATGAAGGGGAGGTGGAAGTCGAGTTAAGCATGCGGATCGATTGAAACATGTTCCCAACAATTGTTCCAATTACCTGTTCCAATTTCCCTTGACCCTTCTGATCTCTCTGCAACAATTTCAATATGTTAATAGGAGATCGGTCTTGAGCTTCCCTTCCCTCTCTCTCCGCCACGACATCCCAGCCATTGCCAATGTCCACGACCGGTTCAAGGCGAACCGGCACATCGCGCCGGAGGAATGGCGGGAACTGGCCGCCTGAACACCAATCGCCCAGGCAAGCCGAAACCGCTTCGCTATTGTCCGACAGCGCCTCTCTTCCTCCGAGCCGGTCAGTCAGTGCCGGAATCGTCGGTTGTACGCACGGCGATCGAGGTTGCACCAATCAATCTGAGCGAGGTCGCGCCATCCGGCCCGAATGCCGGGACTTCGACGAAGGCGACACCGATCCGGTTGCTCGCCGGCGACAGGCCGATGTCCGCACCCTGGCCGGTGATCTGAACGGTATAGGTCTCGACTACACCCGGCCCGAATCCGTCGCGGGTTGCATATCCTGCGGGGCCGCTGGTGCAGGTCCCGGTTTCGCTGTCGGTCGGGCAAATGGCGATGTCCACCGGCAAGACGGGGAAGCCGAAATCGTCGAAGATCGCAACACTGGCGGCATCGCGGATGGCGAACGCCATTTCATCGGCAAACTCCGACGCCGTCGCGAACGGCACGATATAGACCGGTCCCGAAGCCACGCCGATATTGCTCACGGCGACCGAGAATCGGGCGACGCCGTCCATCGGGATCTCGACCACATTACCGGTCGTGGCGGCCGAGACGGCGACGAGGTCCGGCATGGGCCCGTCGCCCAGGGTGAGAATGAGGGAGTTGAGCTGCGTGGCGAACGCCGCCGAGCCATTGGCACAGCTGGCGAGCATGGGCAGGACCACCGCGCCTTCGAGCTCGACGAGTGGGCGCCCGCCGCTGACATGACCACCGAAGGCAAAGACCTGGGACTGCCCGGCGGCGATATCGACGGCGTCACCTGCATCACCGGATTCCGGCGTCAACGGCATGAAGGTAAACCGGCCGCGACCGTCAAGGGGTGGCAGAATCCCGCACGCCTCGGCCCCGATATCACCGCCGATTGACGCGGCCAGCAGCGCCGAGGAGAAGCCGTTCACTTCAGAAGTCCGGACCATTGGCGCAACGGCCGTCCGCACATTGGCCTCGGCCGGCGATGGCCCGATCTGCCAGCGCAGGAGAATGTCGCCATACAGCAGCGGATCGGATGTTGAACTGCTGATACCCTGCAGGCGAAGCCATAGCCCGCCTTCGGGGATGTCGACCAGGAAGGGATCCGGTTCGCTGAAGACGCTGGATGAATAGGTATCGGCCGCAACAAGATCGTCCAGCCCTGTACCGGTAAAAGCCTGGACCGTGATCGTGCTGGTCGATTGCTCGAGGGTCAGGCTGAGCCGGTCGCCGGGTGTACCGGTTGCGCGTAGCCAGATCGTGCCGCTGCCAGACGAGAAATAGTCCGCGGGTTCGCCGTCTTCGCGGCTGGCACCGGACAGGCTGACAATGGCCCGTCCGCCCGGCGCGTTCAGCGCGAGGGCGCCGTCGAAGGCATCATAGTCTGCCGCCAGCGGGATGATTTCGAATGTGAACGGTTCGCGTTCCTGGCCGCCCAGGCTGTTTTCCGGCGGCGAATAGTCGAAGGCGATATAGACGGTTTCACCTGCCGTGCCGGTCAGGTCGAGCGAGACGTCATCATTGACCTGCGAGGCGGAGGCGAGCGATTCCAGCGCCGCCAGGGACGGGCCGCGGTAAGCTGCCAGCGTGTTGCGGCCCAGGCGGCCGGAGGCGCGGACGCGCAGGGTCTGGTCACGCTCGAACAGGACCGCATACCAGGTCGTGCTCTCGGCATCCTCGCCGTCATGAGCGGGTTCGCCGACCTGGCTGGTCGCGCCGAAGGAGGTCAGTTCCGCAGACTGGAAATTGTCGCGCATGACCATCGCGTCGGCGAAATTGTCATTCAACGGGCGCTCGGTCGGCAACGCCCCCTGGTAACCGATGATGCGCGCGATGATGTCGTGGCTCTGCGTGCCGCTGGCAAACGAGGCGTCGACAACAATCTCGCCGCTTTGTTCGCCAAGCTCCACCGATGCGAGATCGACTTCCACGTTCAACGCAAAGCTCTCGCCGGCCGCTAACGCGGTTTCGAAACTCCGGACACCGCCGCCAAAGGTTATGGCGTCGATCCCGTCTGCGGCGACAGCCACCGTCATTGGTTCGATGCCGGTATTGGTAACCGTGTAGGTGACGATGTCGGGGGCTTCCGGCCGGTTCATGTCGACCGACGCGAAATAATCCGACATGGGCGCGATCTGCAGTGGCCCGAATGTATCCTCGAGCGCGGTCAGGTATTCGTGGGCCGCTGCGATATTGATACGGCTGCGGACCAGATCATTGTCGGTATCCGTGACCGGCCGGCCTGTGCGCTGCAGCGCGGTTTCGATATCGTTGACCGTCGCCAGCGGATGGGCGCCGGCAAGCAGCGCGAAGGCACCGGCGACATGCGGCGTCGCCATGGATGTGCCGGAGAGAACGCCGACCTCCAT
>CBDUFA010000261.1:0-3351 GCA_965366295.1 uncultured Hyphobacterium sp. | reverse complement strand
TCCAGACCCACACCAACGAAGTCGGCCACGATCCCTTCGGCTTCGATCCGGTGGAGGCGGACGAGGCCGCCAGTGTCGAAAAGGGTTTCCTGGAGGCGGGCGTGGCGTCGGTTGCGCCGAAGTCCGCGGACGCCGTGATCGCCTATTATGTGCTCGAACACGTCATCAATGCCGGAGAATGGCTGCGTTCCGCCCTCGCCCTCCTGAAAGACGGCGGCACGCTGATCCTGGAAGTGCCGGACTACACGACGCACCCGCAGGACTCGCTCAATGTCGAACACTTGCTGCATTTTACGCCCGAGACGCTGCGCGAATTGCTGGAACAGCACGGGTTGGAGATTGATGGCCGCGAGATCGTCCCGACCGTGGCCTATGGGCAAGCCATCGCCGCGCGGCTGGTGGATCGCAAGCTGGCGGAGGCGCCGCGTCCGGCTTCGCAAGCCTTCCTGGCGGGCGGGGCTGAGCGGCTGGAAGCGGCCAAGGCGGCCTATGCCGAGGCGAAAGCCGATCGCGACCGGCGTGCAAAAGCTGCCGTCGATGCCGCCGCGCTGGCGCGTGCCGCCGATCCGTCGGGCAAAGCCAGCGTCTTCATCTGGGGCGCGAATGAATATGCCGAGCGCGCCGCGCCGCTGGTGGCGAAGGCTTTCGCCAACACATTCGTGGCCGACAAATCCGCCAGCAAGATCGGCACGCCGTTTCCGGGTATCGCCTCGCCCATCGTGCATCCGGACGACGCCGCGACAGCGGACACGCGCATCTTCCTTCTCTGCTCGCCGAATTGGAACAGACAGATCGCGGCGGAGATCGCCGAGGCCGGCTGGGAGGCGCTGGCCGTGATCGATGCGGTGACGGGGAAGCGGCTTCACTAACCCCTCACCCGCGAAACCGTCCGCTGACGCGGCCGCCTTCTTTCCCCTCTCCCCTTCAAAGGGGAGAGGGAAGAATGCGAACTCGCAAAGCGATGAGCATTCGGGTGAGGGGTTCGGATCTACCCCTTCTCCAACAGGAACCACGTGCCGTCATCGGACCAAGAGATCGGGTCGCGGTGATAGAAGAAGCCGTAGTCCTTGAGCGCCAGCTGCCCCTTGAAGCGGTCGAGCATTTCCCCGGCCCAGTCGCGCTTGAACAGGCGGCCTTCATGGCCGCGATAATTCACCTCGACGGGTGTCGGATTGTAGTATTCGAACAGCAGGATGTGCTTGTTCGAAGCGTTGAACAGCACGTCATAGACCTGCGGCAGGACCTCCGGGTTGAGGTGGATCAGCACGCCGCAAATCATTGTCAGGTCGAAGGTCTCGGGCGGCGTGTAATCGAGCACGGAGGCGGTTTCGACGTCCGCAATGCCGAGCGCGTTCGCCTGCTTGGCGGATTCGGCGTTGATCTCGATGGCGGACAGATCCGTGCCGGGCGAGACATTCTTCAGCGCCACGAGGTTGAGCCCGATATTGCAGCCGATCTCCAGGGCCGAGCCGACCGGCGCGGCCTTGCGCAGCATGCGCGCCATGCAGGCGGTGCGGGCGGCCACCAGTTCCGGCTTGAGCGCACAGCGCTCGCGGTATTCATCGCCGAATTGCCCGGCCCAGAAGGCTTCCTGTTCGGTCTTGTAGCTCATGTCCTGTTCCTTGCGGCATGGAGGCGTTCGGCGAACGCCCAGTCGTCTTCGGTGTCGATGTCGATGGCTTTCAAACGGTCCAGCACGAAGGGACGGAAAGCGAGCGGTGCGCTGCCATCGGTTTCCGCCAGAAGCTCGGGCGCGGCGAATATCCCGAACGCGCCGGCATCCTGGTAGGCGGGGGTGAGGTCCTGCGTACGGGCGGCGAAATGCGCCGCGTCAGCGGTGCGCAGGAGACCGCCCTCCGCCACGAACAATTTCTCGATCGGCGTGCCGATATCGGCGACGGCGAGCACGGGATGGGCCGGGTCGGCTTCGAAGGCCGTGACGGCCCCGGCAATGTCGGCCGGCTCGATAAAAAAGGCGGTGGCATAGAGCAGCGCGGCGGTGTCGAAGGCCTGCCCGCGCTTGTCATATTCGCGCAGAGTCCAGCCCATAACGGTGCGGATCGGGGTGTGATCATCGGCGATGTCCGGGGCGCGCGGGAAGTCCGGCGCATGGCCAGCGGCGGCGGCCACGGCGGCGATCTCGTCATCATCGGTGGAAACATGGATGACGTCGAACAGGCCGGTGGCTTCGGCGGCATTCAGGATATGCGTCAGCGCTGGCTGTCCGCCGAAGGGGCGGATATTCTTGCGCGGAATGCGCTTGGAGCCGCCGCGCGCCGGGATGATGGCGATGCGGCTCATGCGGTGATCCCGGAGCGAAGAACGCGCCCGGCCTCCGGGCCTTCATTCACGAGCAGGTCGAGTGCCGACATGTAGGGCTCGAAATCACCGTGGAGCTGGGCGTATTCCGGGTGGGTGTAGTCGAAATAATCCAGCGAGATGCCTGCCGTCTCGAACGCGTCGCTTTCCTCGAGATAGGCTTTCGAGCCCGGCGGGGAGAGATAATCGGTGACGCCATGCACCCGGCAGAGATCAACGAGCCGGGCCTCCTTGGCGCTGGTGACCGGCGTGTCGGAAGACCGCAGTGTGGGCGTGGTGATGGCGAATTCGCGCGCCATCCAGTTGATGATGGCGATGTTGAGCGCGCCGACATGGCTCGTGTGCGCCGCCATGATGTCGTGCAGGGCCGGCAGATAGCGGTCCGCGAAGGGGGCTCTGGCGAAGCTCATCTCGATCGTGCGCCACATCACGTCCGGGAATTTCGCATCCGGCTGGATCTCGGCCTGCTGAATCGTCTGGTCGCGGCGGCCCTTGGTCAGCACCGGCACGGTGAGCCAGACAATGCCATTGGGCGTCTTGATCCGGTTGCGCTGTTGCCAGGAGCGCTTGTCGAACTGGACATCATCGAGAAAGACGAAGAGGTCGACCGCGTCCATCAGCGCGAAATAGCCGATCCAGGGCAGGAAGGTCGGCTGCATGATAGCCGCGCGCTTCGGGGCGTTTTCGGCGGCCGGCATCATGCTTCCACCGCGGCAAGCACACCGCCCCTGCCGTAATCATTGCCATTGTAGAAGACGATGCGCTGGCCCTTGTGGGTCAGGACCACGGCGTATTCCACCATGTCGCTGTCCTCGCCCTCGCCCGGTTCCAGCCCCGGCGGATCAAGGCGCGTCCAGTGGAGGCCATCATGCGAGACCGCTTCCTGCAGTCGGTAGGCCTCGCCCTTGGAGGCAAACCACATCCGCCAGGTCTCGCCATCATGCCAGACATAGGGGCGCGCCAGCGCGTTCTCGCCGGGCGCGAAATCAATCGCCACACTCGCATGTTGCCGCCCACGCAAATTATGCCCAT
>CBDUFA010000260.1:0-3354 GCA_965366295.1 uncultured Hyphobacterium sp. | reverse complement strand
GGGCCGATTGCATGGCACGGTCGGCGCGGGCCGCGCGGCTGCCGATATCCCCGGCGACGCGCGCGGCGAAATTCTCCAGCGTGGCGGCGCTGGCCGAGAAGCTGCCGGCGGCCCCGAAATTGCGCTGACGCGTCAGTGCGGCCTGCAGGGCATGACCGCCACGGCCATCGCCCGACGCCACCACGACATCGCCCACTGCCGGTGATCCGGACAGGTCGAGCTTGGCCATGGCGAGCAGCGAGGAATTGGCCCGTACGCGCGGCGCCACTTGCGGCAGGTCGGTGCGCCCCGCCGTGGCCGCGAGGCCAAGGCCGAAGAGCTGGCTGAAGGCGACATCGGTCGTGCCGCGGCGGGTATTGTCGCCGACGAGCTCGACATCGAAGCTCCCGAAGCCGGCGGTCGGCGTCTGCACGAGTTCGCCCGCGCCATTGATCGAGAAGGTCGCATAGCGGCCCAGCCCGTTCACCGGGTCGTTCAGCTGGCCGAGCAGATCATTGAAACTGGTGCCTGCCACATTGATGGAGATGGACTGGGCGATGGTGCCGTTCGGCGCGCCGATCTGGAAGTCCAGTGTCTGGCCCGCCGTGAAGCCATGGGCATCCGCGCCCGTCACACCGCTCTGGAAGAAGAGTGGGCGCCCGGATTCCACCAGGTCGTTGAGGCCGAAGAAATGCGCAAAGCCGCGCCCGCCGCGATCGGCCGGGTTTGTTTCGTCCTGCAGGGTGGAAATACCGTCCGTGCCGGTCGCGGACAGCACCAGCTGCCCGTCGGCAAAGCTGGCGGACCCGTCCGCCCCCATCGCCGTGTTCAGCGCGGCCACGAAATCGCCGAGCGTCGTGCCCCCGAACGCGGTGGCGGCACCACCATCGACCGACAGCGTGCCGGCATCGAAATCGACATCGATCTGCTTGACCATGGCACCAGAGGAATCGACGACCGCAACGGTCGTGGCGCCGGTGAAGCCGAGCGTATCGCTGGCGAGCAGACCGGTATTGTGGCCCTCCAATGCGCCCGGTGGCGGGTAGGCCGTGGAATCATTGTGCTCGCGGTTGATGGCGTCCGCGGTGGCGGCGACCATTTCCGCGATCTGTTCCATCAGCGCGGGCAATTCGTCATCGCGCAAATTCTTGAAGGCCGCGATTTCGCCGGAGCGGATATGGGCGTCGAAATCCATCTCCCCGGTGCCGCCGGGCGGGCGGATCATGATGCGGGCATAGTCGACACCCGCAGCGCCGGATCCCGATGGCGGGTAGCGCAGCGTGGCCGCGCCATTCTCGACAAGGGCGACCCCGTCCGTGGTCGACACGAACACGCGGCCATCGCCATTCGTCGTGGTGCGGATATCGATATATTTCGCCAGCTCGTCGACGAGCTCGGATTGCCGGTTCTGCGCGCCGGTTGCATCGGAGGCCGAGGCGGACAGCGTCTGGACTTCGCTGTTGAGCGCGGCGATCTCGGCGGTCAGCTCGTTGATCCGGTTGACCGTGGAAGCGATGCGGGAATCGGCTTCCTGGCGCAATTGCTGGAGCTCGCCATAAAGCCGCCGGCCTTCATCGAAGAAGGACTGGAGATCGGACGCCACCGACAGGCGCGACACGCTGAGCGAAGGATCGACCGCCGCCGAGGCGATCGAGGAGAAGGCCTGGTTCAGGCGCGAGAAGATGGAGCCCTGGTCGTCAAACGTGCCGACCTGCGACTGGAACCGGTCGAGCGACTGGCCGATGATTTCCGAGGCCGAGGCTTCCGCCGTGGCCCGGACCGACGCGGCTTGCAGGAAGGCGTCGGCAACCCGGACCACGCCGGTGACCGAGACGCCGAAGCCGCGCCCGTCAATGACTCGCGTGGTGAAGCCCGGC
Source organism: uncultured Hyphobacterium sp. (assembly GCA_965366295.1). Taxonomy (GTDB): domain Bacteria; phylum Pseudomonadota; class Alphaproteobacteria; order Caulobacterales; family Maricaulaceae; genus Hyphobacterium. The sequence goes on along the minus strand of CBDUFA010000260.1, from coordinate 1,498 downwards.
TCGGTGCGGGCATAGCCCGGCGTGTTGACGTTGGCGACATTGCTAGAAGAGGTCCGGATCCCGACCTGGCTGGCCTGCAGCCCGGAGAGCGCGCTTCCGAGAATCGAGTTCAGCGACATGGGTGAAACTCCGCCAAGTGCGATGCGAACCGGTATAAAGATGCCGGGTATGCGGCAGTTTCTGCCGGGAAACACGGCACGCGCGCGAGGCCGGCACTGACAGCCTGCATTCGCTTACCTGTTGTATTTCCAGTTATATTCGTCATTTGCATCCGGTTCGGCCTCCCAGAAGGGAAAAGGTCTGCCGGATAACGTCGCAATGGCGGGGCCAGTTTTCCGCAAGCCCGTGCCAAGCGCCGGAGGGCGGCAGATTCGGCCCTGCAAGCCGGGAGATTCCTGCCGGGCGCGGCGCTTTCTGCCGCTGGCATCAATCCTTAATTCCATAATTTTCAATAGCTTACATGGTTACCGGATTGGCATGCGGCTTGCGACTCCGCCTGATGGATGCGTGGGCCATTCCGGCCCCGGCTCCCGGGGAGTGTCAAAATCGGCATGAATGTCATCGAGGCGATCCTGGCTCAGTCCGCCGGTGCAACACGCACCGCGCAGACCGGTGCCGTGCCCGATGGCGGCGATGCCGCGCTGTTTGCCTCCCTGCTCGCCGGACAGCAGGGCCAGGTTCAACCCGTGCCCCGCATTGCCGGCGAGGCCTCCGGCCAGACCCCGGATGCGTCCAGCACCCCGGCCGACACCTCCATCCTCGCCATACTGGCCCATGCCGGTCAGTCCGGCTCCGGTCAGCCCGCATCGGTTTCCGCCAACGCCTCCCCCACCACGGAGACGCCAGCGGCAAGCGGAACGGGCGAAACTTCACAGCCGGCAGGCCCGGCCGATAGCGTGTCTGCCGCGGCCACCCAGGGCGATTCCGCTGGACAAGCGGGCGAGATCACATCTGCTGCGAAAACCGCGCCGGACGCGGCAGCCAGGACGGCAAACGCGGCGGCTGGCCAGACCGGGGGCGAGGCGTCCGCCAAGGCTGACGGGCAAGCAGTATCACAGGTGACTGTGCCAGCGGCCGCCAATGCGACAGACGCCGCAGCGAAGCCGGCAAACAACAAGGCGGCGAACGCCACACCGGGCCAGCCTCCGGCCTCCGCAGAAGGTGAAGCACAGCCCGCCGCAACGGCCGCCAAAGGCCAGTCCGGCTCCGTGGCGCCCGCCAATGCCAATACTGCGGCAGCGGCACAGACGGCCAATACCCAGACCGCCAATGCGCAGGCGGCAGCCGGGACCGTGCCGGCCGCCACGGCACAGCCGCAGGCCGAAGCCGGCGTACAGGCGCGCCGCGACGCGGCGGTATCGAAGACCGCACCGGCCTCCGGCCATGGCGCTGCCAAATCGCCCGCCTCCACGCCGCAAGCGAATTCCGCCACGCCGCCACAAGCCCAGAGCACCGCCGCGAAACCGGATATCGCCCCGCCGCCACCCAATCCGGCGCC
>CBDUFA010000259.1:0-3389 GCA_965366295.1 uncultured Hyphobacterium sp. | reverse complement strand
TCCAGAGCTGGAACGAGACCCGGCAGGAGCAAGAGCGCGAGGCCGAATACCTGCGCCGGCTGGACGTTGAGTTGACGGCGGTGATTGACGAGCTGGATTCCGTGGGAAGCGGGATCGACGCCTATTTCAACTGGATTACCCTGTTCTTCGAAGGCGTCGAGAACGGCGATCCCGAGCGCGCCCAGCAGGGCTCCTGGGGTCTGAATGCCATCACGTCGGTCGAAATCGTCAATCTGGAGCCGGCCGCCTTGCGCGAAATGATCAGCGCCGGTGAACTCACCATCATCCGGAACCCGGATCTGCGGTCCGCGCTGGCATCCATTCCCCAGTTACAGAGCAGCTCGCAAGCCTCACTGGAGCAGATGGCGGCCGATCTGACCCCGATCGCCTTCGAGATTTCCGGTCATTTCGAAGCCCGGCTGGAAGATGTCACAGACATTTCGCAAGCCGGGGTCAGCGCACAGACCATCCAGTTCGACTTTGATGCGGTCTCGCAGAACGACGCCCTGTTGCGCCGCATCAATTACGCGGCGCTGCAGAACCGTTTCCAGGCGGCTCATTTCGTGCGTTACCGTAGCGAGATCGACGCGGTGCGCACGCAGGTCCGCGATGAAATCCAGGCAAGGGGCTTCTGATGATCCTGTCCCGCATCACCAAAGCCGTGCGTGAGCAGAACTGGTTCGCCGTCGGTATTGAATTCATCATCGTGATTCTGGGTGTCGTGATCGGTTTCCAGATCAATGCGTGGAACAGTGACCGCGCCGAGCGGATCATCATCACCGAGCAGCTGGCCGAGGTCCGCGAGGACGTCCGGACCAATATTGCCGCGCTGGAAATAACCCGCGAGGCGGGCCTCTGGCGGATCGCTGCGGCCGAATTCATCCTCGAGCGGGTGGAGGACGGGGCTGTGCTGCCCGGTATGATGCTGGTGTTCGATACACCGGCCGACATGCCGCCACTGCCCGTCATCACGCCGGAGGATCACCCGACCCTGCTCGCCCGCGTCAACCTGGTGCGCGGTGTGACGGGTCAACGGACCGGCTATGACTCGATTGTCAGCGCAGGCAATCTCCGCCTGATCGGAAATGACGAACTGCGAATAGCAATCCAGCGTTATTATGCCGGCTATGAAGACCTTCAGAACAACCTCGGCATCTTCCGCGAGATCCGCGCGCCGGCCCTGCCCATTCTTTACCGGCACGGGTTTTCGCTTTTTGCCGAGGCCGATCTGACCGCCGTCATCGAGGCCGCGCGGTCGGATCCGGAATTTGCCGCCTATCTGGCGACCGGCCGCGAAATGGGTGTTGCCCAGACCAGCAGTACGCTCCAGCGAGAGGCGCAGGCGCGTGATCTTCTGGCTTTGATTGATGCGGAGTTGGCCGAATGATCCTCGCCCGCATTTCCAGAGCCGTGCGTGAGCAGAACTGGTTCGCCGTGACCATCGAGTTCCTGATCGTTGTGCTCGGCGTGGTGATCGGTTTCCAGATCCAAAGCTGGAACGAGACCCGGCACGGACAAATGCGCGTCGCCCAGGCGCTCGAACGCCTGCAGCAGGAAACCGAACAGAATATTGTCGGGCTTCGCGTGCGCAATGAAACGAACGAGGCGCGCCTCGCCGAACAAGCCCTGATGGTCCGAGTGGCGATGAGCGGAGAGCTGGCCCCGGAAGATGCCGAGACGTTCGAACGCGCCGTCGCCCAGCTGATGTATTTCTCGGCGCCCCCCATCCAGGAGGGCTCCTACCGGGCGTTGGAACAGTCAGGCGATCTGACCCTGATCGACAATCAGGAGCTGATTTCCGCGCTGAATTACTACCAGGGCGCCGTCGAGTGGATCGAAAAACAGCACGGCAGCTTCCGCAGCGGACTGACCACCTTTACCGATACACTCAACGAATTTGTCTACCATGAACCGACAGACGATCCCGTAGTGACGCGCGCGCGGGTCGATCTGGACCGTCTCACCGAGGATCCGAGGCGTCAGAGCGCCCTGGTCCAGATGGCCCGGATGCATGCCATTTTCGGGCAATATATACATTGGCTCGAAGGCGAAACCGAAGAGCTCTGCGAACGCCTGGCGCAGGAAACCGGCCGGCCCTGCGAGGTGGCGGAGCCGGAATAATCGCCTCCGGTATCAGCCCGCCAGCGCGGCCATCAGCCTGAACGCCTGGACCGTCTCGCGCACATCGTGCACGCGAACGCAGACTGCATTTTGCTGCGCAGCATGGATTGCAACAAACAGCGAACCACCGAGGCGCTGATCCGCCGGCGCGTTCGCATCGATCTCGGAGATGAAGCGCTTGCGGGATGCGCCCACCAGCAAGGGATAACCACGCTTTGTCAGGTACTTCATGCTGCGCAGCAATTCGAGATTATGCTGCAGCATTTTTCCAAAGCCGATGCCCGGGTCGAGCCATATATTCTCCGGCTGCACGCCTGCCGCCACGACCGCCCGTGCACGCTGTTCCAGCCAGTCGGCGACCTCCCGGACGACGTCTTCATAACGCGGTTGCTGCTGCATGGTGCGCGGCTCGCCCTGCATGTGCATCAGGACGACCGGGCAATCGAGCCGGACGGCCATGTCCAGCGCCCCCGGCGCCTGCAGCGCGTTGACATCATTCCAGATCGTCGCGCCGGCTGCGAAGGCAGCCTCGGCGATTTCCGGCTTCATCGTATCGATCGAGATCGCCACATCGGTATGGCGGCGTACGCCGCGGATTACCGGCAGGACGCGGGCGAGCTCGTCTTCCACCGCGACCGGCTCGGCCCCGGGCCGCGTGGATTCCCCGCCAATATCGAGAATATCCGCCCCGTCCCGGACCAGCTGGAGCGCATGGTCGATGGCCGCATCCGGATCGAGAAACCTTCCCCCGTCGGAGAAGCTGTCCGGCGTGACATTGACGATGCCCATGACGAGCGGGCGATGGCGATTTCGCGCGGGAAACGGCATGACGCAAACTTGATGCGACAGCGCCACAAAGGCCAGCTAGTTCTTGCAGTATGCAGAGGGTCGAGGACACGGACAGCCGCCAGCTGGGCAGCTATCGCGAGTGGCGCACCACCGGCGCGCTGGCGGATATCTGCGACGCGGTCTGGGTTTATGAAGCCGGCGAAACGCCACTCCCGCACCGCCTGCTCGCCGACCGTCAACCCTCCATCGTGATCCAGGCGCGGCGCGACCGGGCGGACCGGCTGGTCGATATGGATTTGCGTATCAGCGGCAGCCGGAACCGGGCGGACTGGTACCGGCCCGCCCCGCGTGACCTCCAGATCGGGGTGCGCCTGTTGCCGGAAGTCTCCGGCGCAGCACTCGGCGTGTGTCCCAAGGAGTTCGAGACATTGCAGGGCGAGCTTCCTCCCGCCCTGCGGACAATGCTGGAAGCGGCTGCG
>CBDUFA010000258.1:0-3406 GCA_965366295.1 uncultured Hyphobacterium sp. | reverse complement strand
CGAGTTCTACGCCGGTCATTTCGGGGCCGGCCGCACTCGGATCTATATCGCCGGCCGGTTCGACCATGACGCCATGGAAGCCGCCATCCGCGAGGCCTTCGGCGACTGGGAGACCGGGGCTGCGGTGGACGTGCCGCCCGCCGCGCCGCAATCGGGTCCGGTGGTCCGCCTGATCAATCGCGAGGATGCCCCGCAAACGACGATCCGCCTCGGCTTCCCGGTCTCGCCGATCGGGACGGATGATTACTACGACCTCACCGTGATGAATGCCCTGCTGGGCGGATCCTTCACCTCGCGCCTGACGCGCAATCTGCGTGAGACCAATGGCTGGACCTATTCTCCCGGCTCGGGCATCACCAACCGGCTCGGCTCGTCTTACTGGACCTTCAACGCCGACATTGTCACCGACCATACGATCGAGGCCTTTGCGGAGATCTTCAGCGAGATCAGCAATCTGCAGATCTACGAGCCGGAACAGGACGAGGCCGAAGGCATGCGCAGCTGGCTGTCCGGCATCTTTATCCTGCAGAACGCCTCCACCGGCGGGCTGATCGGGCAGATTTCCAATCGCGACTTCTTTGATCTGCCGGATGATTACCTCGAGACCTATGTCGACCACATCAATGCGGTCAGCAATGCGGATATTTCCGCGGCGGCCGCTGAATATCTCCCGCTCGACCAGCTCGTTCTGGTCGTGGTGGGCGATCTCGACACCATTGAGGAAGGCCTGCGTGCCTTCCCGCAACTCGCCGACGCCGAATTCATCACGGATTCGGAATAGTCGGCGCAACCTGACAGGAGGGGCCGGGCCAATGCCCGGCCCTTTTTGCTGTAATGATCCTCAAGGACGGTGAAAACCCTTCCGCCTTCATCCGGCGCACCACGGCAGTGCTTGCCCCGCCGCTGGTGCCGGAAATGCGCCTTCACCTCGCCGAGGAAAGCATCCCGCTCTGGCAACAGACGGAGGAGGCGCTCGGCGAAGCCGGACTGCCACCGCCCTTCTGGGCCTTTGCCTGGGCCGGCGGCCAGGCGCTGGCGCGCTATGTGCTCGACAATCCCGCCCTTGTGCAGCATCGCTCTGTGCTCGACTTTGCCGCCGGCGGCGGCATTGCCGGGATCGGGGCGGCGCTGGCCGGAGCCGAACCGGTCACGGCCACCGAGATCGATGATTTCGCTATCGCCGCCATCACCCTCAATGCGGAACAGAACGGGGTCCGGCTTCATGCCGAAAACCGCGATATTGTCGGTGCGGATGAGGGCTGGGATGTCGTCCTTGCCGCAGACGTCTTCTACGAGGACGCGCTGTCGCGGCGGATCGAATCCTGGCTCAAGGCCCTGCATGATCGCGGCGCCATCGTGTTGATCGGCGATCCGGGCCGCCATTTCCTGCCGCAGAACCGGCTGGACTGCCTGGCGGAATACACCGTTCCGGTCACGCGCGATCTGGAAGACCGGGAAATCCGCAATGCCCGGGTTTGGCGATTCCGGCACTGATTTTCTTTCGCAGCCGAAAGAATCGGCGCATTCATCCGGCATGGCCAGAATTCGCGCCGTCGACCGGCGATTATTCCTCCTGATCGAGATTGCCGCCCGCCGCCTGAACCGCGAGGCCGACAAGCGGCTGAAAGCCGAGGCCGGTGTTTCCGCGGCGCAGGCCGGCGTCCTGTTCCTGCTGCTGCGCCGGGGTGAACGCCGCATGGGCGCGCTCAGCAAGACATTATCGCTCAACCCGCCCGCCGTGACCGGCCTCGTCGACCGCATGGCGAAGGCGGGGCTTGTCACCAAGACGACTGACAAAGCCGACGGGCGCGGCGCCATGGTGGCGCTGACCGCGGCCGGAACCGAAGCGGCCGAAGCCGCCGACATCGTGCTGCGCGATCTCAATGCCGGGCTGGAAGCCCAACTCGGCGACGATGTTTCCGACGTGCTCCATGACGCCCTTACCCGGATTGCCATCGCGGAAAGTTGACGCTAGCGCGAACTGGATTTGCCCGCCGCACACGCCTACACAGGTGGCCGGATTGCATGGGGAGTGAAAGCAGATGAGCGATCTTGTCACCGTCGAGACCAAGGATGGCGTGCGGACCATCCGCTGGAACCGCCCGGAAAAGAAGAATGCCCTGCTGCGGGAAATGTATACCGCGGCCGCCGAGGCCTTCGAGGCGGGCGAGGCCGACAAGGATGTCCGCGTCTTCGTGCTGGGCGGCACGCCCGGCCTGTTCACCGCCGGCAATGACCTCGTCGACTTCATGGAAGCTCCGCCGCATATCGGGTCCGGCGACTTGCCGCCGGTCGAGCGTTTTATGCGGGCGCTGATGTCCGCGAAGAAGCCGGTCATCGCCGAAGTAGACGGGCTGGCGATCGGCATCGGCACGACGCTGCTGATGCATTGCGACCTTGCCTATGCCTCGGAAAACGCCGCCTTCAAGACCCCGTTCGCGGACCTGGCATTGGTGCCTGAATTTGCATCCAGCCTCTATTTCCCGGCCCGCCTCGGACGCCAGGCCGCCTCCGACCTCCTGATGCTGGGGACGGTCTGGGACGCCGGGCGCGCAAAGGAAGCCGGGCTGATCACCGGGATTTTCCCGTCGGAAAAGATCGCGTCCGAGGTCCACGCCATCGCGGTCACGCTGGCGCGGAAATCACCGGGTGCGGTGCGCATGGCCAAGCAGCTCATGCTGACGCCGGAAGAACCCGCCGAGGACCGCATGGCCCGCGAGGGCACCATCTTCGCCGAGATGCTGCAATCGCCCGAGTTTGCTGAAGCCGTGACCGCCTTCATGGAGCGCCGGGCGCCCGATTTCTCGAAGTTCGGCTGATGGGCAAGGGCGCACATTCCTATATCGACGATCCGCGCAATGCGGACGTGAAGGTCTGGATCAATGGCGAGCTGTTTCCGCGCGCCGAGGCGAAGGTTTCTGTGCTCGATTCCGGCTTCATCCTGGGCGATGGCGTGTGGGAAGGCTTGCGGGTCCATGACGGCAGGATCGCGTTTCTCGACCGCCATCTCGACCGGCTCGAGGAAGGCGCCAAGGCGCTCGACTATGATCTCGGCCTCACCCGCGATGAACTGACCCGGGCGCTCTACGACACGCTGGCCGCCAACGACATGCTGGCCGGTGACGGTGTCCATATCCGGCTGATGACCACGCGCGGGCTGAAGGCCACGCCCTACCAGGATCCGCGCGTGACGATCTCGCCCGCGACGATCGTGATCCTGCCGGAATGGAAAAGACCCGACCCGAAAGTCGCGGAAACGGGACTGCGCCTGTTCACCGTCCATGTCCGCCGCGGTTATCCCGACGTGCAGGACCAGAAGCTCAACTCGCATTCCAAGATCAACTGCATCACCGCCTGCATTCAGGCGACCAAGGCCGGCGCCGACGAAGCCCTGATGCTCGATCCG
>CBDUFA010000257.1:0-3410 GCA_965366295.1 uncultured Hyphobacterium sp. | reverse complement strand
CACAACAGCTCATGGCGGCGGCAGGCTTCATCAAGCTGCGCCTGGTCCATGGTCTTGTATTGCACGCGGTCGGACATGTCGGGCCCATATTCCGGAAATCGAAGGAAAATTATCCGGGTATTGGGTTAACGCGGCGTGTGCGTCTCACTCGCGTCGACATCGACGCAACCCGCATCCAGCGCGGCCCGGGCGGCTTTCGAGCCGGGCACAAGGCAGAGCCGGGTCAGCCCTTCCGCACCCAGCTGATTGAGGGCGGTGAGGACCTCCTCTTCGCCGAAATCCGAGACCACGCGATCATAGCTCGCCGGAAGCGCATCGATTGCCACCAGTGGCCATCCCCGCGACAGCCGTAAGAAGAAGCCGGCATGATGAGCCCGGGCTTCGGCTTCGCGGATGCCCTGTATGACCTCGATACCGGCAGCCTCCAGCTTGTAGATGCCATCGCCGGCCGTGCGCGGGTCGGGATCGGTACAGGCCACCACCACGCGGGCGATGCCCGCGGCAATGAGGGCGTCACTGCAGGGCGGGGTCTGTCCGGTGTGCGCGCATGGTTCAAGCGTGACATAGGCGGTTGCGCCGCGCGCCGCCTCACCGGCCATGTCCAGTGCTTCCCGCTCTGCATGCGGACGGCCGCCGGGCTGGGTGCGGCCCTGTCCGACCACGTTTCCATCCCTGACGATAACGCAACCAACACACGGGTTGGGCGCGGTGGTTCCAAGGCCGGGCCGCGCGACCGCCAGCGCCGCATCCATGAAACGGAGATCGGCCAGGTCGCCCAAAACGGTCAGGCTTGCGGAATGTCGGGCAGGGGCTGGGCGCGGTCCGGGTCGAGATAGCGCGCGGTTACCGGCAGCTTGCCTTCGCCATCCATGCCGATTTCCAGCGGGTTGCCGGTCGGGATTTCGACCTGCACGATCTCGTCGCCACCGAGCTGGAACAGCAGTTTCACGATAGCCCGTAGCGAATTGCCATGCGCGACGACCAGCACGTCCTCGCCGGCTTCCAGCAGCGGCGCGATGGATTGCTCCCAATAGGGCTGCACCCGATCGAGCGTGATCTTCAGCGACTCGGTCGCGGGCAGCTGCTCGGGCGCCAGATCCTTGTAGCGCGGATCGTGCGAGGGGTGGCGCTCGTCCTCGATGTCCAGCGCCGGCGGCGGAACATCGAAGCTGCGGCGCCAGATCTTGACCTGCGCATCGCCATGCTTGGCCCGCGTCTCGTCCTTGTTGAGCCCCGTGAGCGCGCCGTAATGGCGCTCGTTCAGGCGCCAGGATTTCTCGACCGGAATCCACACCCGGTCCATTTCCTCAAGCGTCAGCCAGAGCGTCCGGATGGCGCGGGTAAGCACGGAGGTGAAAGCCTGTTCGGGCGCAAAGCCTGTCTCTGCCAGCAAGTGTCCGGCCTTGCGTGCCTGCGCGACGCCCTCATCGGTCAGTTTGACATCGACCCAGCCGGTAAACCGGTTTTGCAGATTCCACTCGCTCTGCCCGTGTCGGATCAATACCAGCTTGGCCATCTGTCCCGCCCTTTCAGTCTGTTATGGCAGGCCATAGCGCCTGCCAGCGCCTGCGGCAAGAAAACACGCTGCGCTGACATGACTCTGTCGCCCCCCGCGACTAGTATTAACCTATTGTAGGTAGTTTTTTGGGGAGCGCGATGAAGCACTCAATTCTTGTCCTGGCTGCACTGGCCGGTCTGTCAGCCATGGCCAGCGCCGATCCGGTGTTGAATGCGGCAACCTTGCCGAATTCCCGCGCCGTTCCGGTCAACACGCCGGCCACGGTCTTCGCTAGCGTGATCAATTCCGGCGATGTCGCCGCTACCAATTGCCGGGTAGCGCTCGGTGCCGGGGCGGATCCCAGCCTGTCGGTCGGCTATGAACCCGCTGACGGGGCCGGGAATATCAACGGTCCGGCGAACACGCCGGTAAACATCAATTCCGGCAATGTGCAGCAATTCGTCATCGCGGTAACGGCGTCCGCACCTTATTCCGGCGCGGTGCCGCTGGCCTATGTCTGCGACAATGGCCAAGCGATCTCCTCGACCGGTCTCAACGATGTCAATCTCCACGCCACGGCAGGTGCCGGGCCGGACATCATTACCATCGCGGCAACGCTCACCGGCGATGGCATCATGAACACCAACGCCAATGGCCGCGGTATCATTTCGATCTCGGCGGTCAATATCGGCGCCGGTGACCCGCCGCCTGATGGGGTCGATGTACCCCTCGCCAATGAAGCCTCTATCGGCGTGTCGATGAGCTACACCAATTTCGAGGACGGTGCGCAGCACCCGCTGACGATCTGCCGGACGAACGCCTCGGCCGTTTGTCAGACTCCGTTCAGCCAATCCATCGGCGTGGCGATCGGCGATGCACCGGTCACCTTCAATGTCGCGCTGCAACAGATAGACGGTGTGGGTGTGCCCTTCTTCCCGGGCGAATACCGGCTCCGGATCGAGTTCCGCGACCAGAACCAGAACCTCGTCGGTGCCACCAGTGTCGCACCGCGGTCCGGCTCACCGACGGTTCAGGCGCAGGTGCCGCATGGTCTCTGGGATCTGTTCATCCGTGACAATTCCGACCCGGCTGGCAGCTTCACGCGGGTCGGCCGCCTGTTCTTCCCGCCCGATGGCGGCACGCCGGTCGGCGCGGTGGTCCGCAATCCGGGCCAGGAATATGCCCAGCCTGTCGTGCTGCAGGGCGATCTGAACTTCGACAATGGCAGCCGCTTCATCGGCTGCATGCGCTTCCTCGACACGGGTAGCGGCGATGCCGCCAATCCCGGATTGAATCTGCGCTTTGTGCCGCGCCATTTCATGCGGGGCAGCTATGATTCCGCGAGTGAGAATGCCTGCCCGCCACAAGGCGACATTCGCATCGACAGGCCGCAGATTGACCCGGTCAATTCGAGCGGCCAGATCTTCGGCGCCTATGCCCCGCTGCAAAATGATGATGATGGCGGCACCGGTGATCCGCCCGTGATCAACTGGACGGTGACAAACCCGGTCAACGAGAACGATCCATATGGCAATGTCACCTACACCTCCAATGGTAGTGGCGGCTTCACGGTCAGCGGCACCTATCGGGGCTGCACCATCACCGGGACAGCGGTGCGCTATGGCACGGTCTCGTCTGTCATGGGCGCCCGGCTGGCCTTCCAGGTCAGCTACACATCCACCAATTGCCCGCAAGGCGTCCCCGGCTGGGCGACCGGAAACCTGATGGGCGTGCTGCTGATCGGCACGATGCCGGATGGCAGCAACAATGTGGAGGCGCTCCATGTCCTGTTCGACGCAGGATACAATAATGGCGATGTCTCGTCCTGGTCGGCTACGGTGGCCGGGCCGAACTAGGCCGGCCGTTTTCGCATGAAGTGGGGCGCGCTCTTTCCGCAGGGCGCGCCCTTCTG
>CBDUFA010000256.1:0-3413 GCA_965366295.1 uncultured Hyphobacterium sp. | reverse complement strand
GATGACCGCGATATCGCGTTCGACGGCGTTCTCTCCGTTCAGGTCCGGCGCAGGCTGGCTCAAAGACGCGGCCCCGCATAAGGCAGGGTTTGCGGCTGGTCATTCTTCAGGGCCTGCCCGCGCCCCGACAGGCTGGGATTGGTCATGAAGTATTCGTGGGCGCTGAATGGCCGCGCGATTTTCTTGATGTCGACCCGCTCGTATTCGCCGTGCGGGCTCATATACCAGCTCTGCTCCTGGTCATTGAGATTGGCGACCATGATCTGGTCGAGGATCTGGCGGTGCACGGTGGGGTTCTGGATCGGGCAAAGCACCTCGACGCGGCGGTCGAGATTGCGCGGCATCCAGTCGGCCGACGCGATATAGACCTTGGCGGCCGCGCTCGGCATTTCCGCACCATTGGCGAAGCAGACGATCCGCGAGTGTTCGAGGAAACGCCCGACGATGGACTTGACGCGGATGTTTTCCGACAGGCCCTCCACGCCGGGCCGCAGGCAGCAGATGCCGCGCACCACGAGCTCGATCCGAACACCCGCCTGGCTGGCGCGATAAAGCGCATCGATGATCTCGTCATGGGTCAGCGAATTGAGCTTGGCCCAGATCGCCGCCGGCTTGCCATTGCGGGCATTTTCCGCCTCGCGGTTGATCTCGCGGATCAGGAATTCCTTCAACCCGATTGGCGAGACGGCGAGCCGTTCGAGATTTTCCGGCCGCGCATAGCCGGTGACATAGTTGAAGATCCGCCCGGCATCCCGGCCATAGGCCGGATCGGCGGTGAACAGGGCGAGATCGGTGTAAACCTTGGCCGTGATCGGGTGGTAATTGCCGGTGCCGAAATGAGCATAGGTCTGCAATTCACCCGCTTCTCGGCGCACCACGAGGCTGACCTTGGCGTGGGTCTTGTACTCGATGAAGCCGTAGACGACCTGCACACCGGCGCGTTCGAGATCGCGCGCCCATTTCAGGTTCGCCTCTTCATCGAAGCGCGCCTTCAGCTCGACCAGGGCGGTGACATTCTTGCCGCTCTCGGCCGCCTCGATCAGGGCCGCGACGATGGGCGAATTCTTGGAGGTGCGATAGAGCGTTTGCTTGATCGCGACCACGTCCGGATCGGCCGCGGCCTGGCGCAGGAACTGCACCACGACGTCGAAGCTCTCATAGGGATGATGGACGAGGATGTCCTTGGCCCGGATCGCGGCAAAACAATCCCCGCCATGGTCCTTGATCCGCTCGGGAAAGCGCGGCTCGTAAGGCTGGAACGTCAAGTCCGGCCGGTCTTCCGGGATCAGCTGGGAAAGCTGTGACAGGCCGATAATTCCGTCGACGTCCATCGTGTCGACCGTTTCGGCCTTCAGGTGCTCGGCAATAAACCGCTTGAGGTCGTCGGGCATGCCGGCATCGACCTTGAGGCGCACCAGTTGGCCGCGGCGGCGCTCCTTGAGGAGTTGTTCGAATTCGCGGACCAGGTCCTCGGCTTCTTCCTCGATCTCGATATCGCTGTCCCGGATGATGCGGAAAGCGCCCTTGCCTTCGACATCATGGCCGGGAAACAGCTTGTCGAGGAAGAGGGTCAGCACGGTTTCCAACGCGACATAGCGCTTGATCGGCTTGCCGGCCTTGTTACGCCGGTCGGCATCGGCACCAGCGCCGTCATCAGCTTGCGGTCGGACTGGCGGCGCAGTTTCAGGGCCAGCGAGAAGCCGAGATTGGGTATGAAGGGAAACGGGTGGGCCGGGTCGATCGCCAATGGCGTGATGACCGGCAGGATGTGCAGGAGGAAATCCTCGGCCAGCCAGTCGCGGTCCTGCTTCGAGATCTCGGTCTCGCCCAGCAGCTTCACGCCGGCGCGGGCCATTTCGCGTTTGAGCTGGCGCCAACGGACCTGCTGTTCCTCCATCAGCTCGCCGGCGAACTGGTTGATGCGCTTGAGCTGTTCGGCCGGCGTCAGCCCGTCAATGGAAGGCGTGTTGACGCCATTGCGGACCTGGGCGCGCAGCCCGGCCACGCGCACCATGTAAAATTCATCGAGGTTGCTGGCGGAGATCGACAAAAAGCGCAGGCGCTCGAGAACCGGGTGATCCTTGTTCGCTGCTTCTTCCAGTACGCGCGTGTTGAATTGCAGCCAGGACAGCTCGCGGTTCAGGAACCGGTCCGGCGACATCATCAGATCGGGCGCATTGCCATCCATGGCAGGACTTTCAGCCGATTCGGGCCGGGAATTTCCCGGGTTTGCGTCCATCAATCCTCTCCGATTGCGTCCTGTCCGTCCAGCACCCGCCGGGCCACGCCGCGATTGATCGGCGTGCGCCGCGCCAGCGCTTCCCGGTCGAGCGCCTCGACAAGCTGGCGGGCGCCTTCCACCGAGCGCTCCATGCGCGGCAGGAGATAGTCGATCATGCCGTCGACCAGTGGCGATTGCCGGTCCGCGAACAGCTTCTTCAAAAGCCGGGCCAGCAAGGCATCGTCCGGCTCCTGTAATTCGGCCGTGGAGACCGCCAGCAGGCGTGAGGTGAGATCGGGAATGTCCGTCTCCCAGCGCGACGGCGCTTCGCGCCCGGTCAGCAGCACGGCCGGCAGGGTTTCGCGGTGCGCCCGGTTGAAGAGGTGAAACAGCGCCTGCCGGTCGGCATCGCGGTCGGCATCCTCGACGATGACCGGGCGGTCTTCGCCAAGGCGCTCCAGTGATGCAGCCAGCTCCGTCCCGGCCAGATAGACCGCGCCGCTCTCGCGCTCCCACATGCGCGCAAGATGGGTCTTGCCAGTCCCCGGCGGCCCGTAGAGCACGAGCACACGTCCCGGCCAGGCGCGCCAACCGGCCAGCGCCCAGCGCGCCGCCGCATTGGCTTCGCCGTCGACGAAGCTGGCAGCGCTGTAATCCTCTCGCGGAGGCAGGCCGAGCGCGAGTTGTTCACCCATGATTGTCAAACCCGGTCAGCGGGACCGGACCACCATGCCAAGATCCGGGTCTTCCATCAGCCGTGCACCGCGCGCATCGAGCTCGCGTTGCAGCTGGCTCAGCGCGCCGCGGTATTCCAGCGTCATCATCGCGCCGGTCGAGGCCACTGCATCCAGCTGGGCGGAACGGATCAGCGAGGCGCCGGTCAGCGCGCCCTGCAGGCGGCGCCATTCCGGCAGCGAATTGTAGAGCACGGTGACATTCAGCGTCGCGGCATCACCGCCGCGCACGATGGCTTCCTGCTTCCAGGCATATTCCAGATCGCCCACAAAACGGGTCGCCGCGGCGCGATAGCTTTGCACGGCGATCGTCGGGATCTGCTGGCTGGTGACGCCATCGACGCCATCGAAGGAGAACGGGCGGCCATCCACGCGGATCCCGCCCTCGCCGCGGCGCGCGACCATTACGGCGACGCGTGACACGCCATAGGCCTGGGCGACCGATGCCAGCTGGCCCT
>CBDUFA010000255.1:0-3414 GCA_965366295.1 uncultured Hyphobacterium sp. | reverse complement strand
CTGCTGCTGGATGACCGGGCGAGCCAGAAAAAGCCGAGGATGGACAGGAAAATGACGGCAGAGAAAATCACGCCGCCGACGCCCATCATGGCGAATGCGTCTGTAAACCCGAAGCTGTAGATCGCGCTGATGACATAGCTGATCAGGCTGATCAGGAACATCAGCGAGGCCCATTTCATGCGCATCAGCAATAGCAGGGCGCCGACGAACGAGGTCCAGACCGAAATCGCCCAGGTCGCGACATACCAGGTCGGGAAACCGTAGAAATAGGCCAGCTGTTCCTCGGTAAAACTCGACATGTAGAAATCGAGCCGGAGCTGGGTGGCGCTGTAATCAAACGCACCCATGGCAAACCAGAGCAGGCCGAAAACGGCCAGAATCCAGAACCAGACCGGTGTTTTTACTTGTGTATCAGACATGGTGAACCCTCCCCTGTTCGCGCGAACGCTAGCGCGAATTCGCGCGGAAGGGGAGACGCCGGGCGACAAATTTCAAGAAAACGTGTTCACCAAGTCCAAAGCCAGGCGGCTGCCCCCCCCGCAAACGCGGCGGGGGCCGGGACGCGCCTAGATATCGAACAGCAGGCGTTGCGGGTCTTCCAGCGCTTCCTTGACGCGCACGAGGAAGGTCACGGCCTCCTTGCCGTCGACGATGCGGTGATCATAGGACAGCGCCAGATACATCATCGGGCGGATCACCACCTGGCCATTCTCGGCCACCGGGCGTTCCTGGATCTTGTGCATGCCGAGAATGCCCGATTGGGGCGCATTCAGGATCGGCGTCGAGAGCAGCGAGCCGAAAATCCCGCCATTGGAGAGGGTGAAGGTCGCGCCCTGCATCTCGTCGATCGACAGCTTGCCGTCCCGCGCCTTGGTGCCGAGCTCGATGATCTTCTTCTCGATATCGGCGAGCGACATCTTGTCGGCATCGCGCACCACCGGAACAACGAGGCCGCGCTCGGTCGAGACCGCCACGCCCATGTCGTAATAATTCTTGTAGACGATATCGGCGCCGTCGATCTCGGCATTGACGTTCGGGATTTCCTTGAGCGCGTTGACGCAGGCTTTCACGAAGAAGCTCATGAAGCCGAGCTTGACGCGATGCTTGGCCACGAAAGCATCCTGGTGCGTCTTGCGCGCCTGCATGATGGCCGACATGTCGGCCTCGTTGAACGTGGTCAGCATGGCCGCCGTGTCCTGCGCCTCCTTGAGGCGGCGCGCGATCGTGGCGCGCAGGCGGGTCATCTTCACGCGCTCCTCGCGCGGATCGTCCTCATGGGGCTCGGCCGATCTGGACGGGGCAGGCTTTGACGCGGCGGGTTTTGACTCCGCAGTGTCCGACTTGCCGGATTCCAGTGCCTTGAGCGCATCGCCCTTGGTGACGCGGCCATCCTTGCCCGTGCCCTCGATCTTCGAGAGATCGAGATCCTCTTCCTCGGCAATGCGCGCGGCGGCCGGCATGGCTTTCACGCCGGACGACGCTGCGGGCTTTTCGTCTTCGGTTTCGGATCCGGAGGCTTTCCCGGACTTCTGCGCGGCCTTGGCACCACTGCCTTCGCCAATGCGGGCGATCACATCGCCGGGCGAGACGGTATCACCTTCCTCGACGAGGCGTTCCGCCAGCACGCCATCGGACGGGCTGGGCACTTCAACCGCGACCTTGTCGGTCTCGATCTCGACCAGCGCCTGGTCCTTCTTGACCGCGGCACCGGGGTCCACCAGCCAGGCGCCGACCGTGCCCTCGGCGACGCTCTCGCCCATTTCGGGAACCTTGGCGTCAATCAGGTCGCCATCGGCGGACTCACCGGAATTGCCCGCGTCGTCAGAGTCGCTTTCGTCTTCAGTCTCTTTCGCGTCGTCGCCGCTATCATCATCTTCGCCGACAGGTTCGGCTTTGGCATCGTCCTCTTCCGAATCGTCATCATCCGCCGCATCGCTGCCGCCACTTTCGCCGAGGCGGGCGAGCACCGATCCGATCTCGACCGTGTCGCCTTCCTCGGCCACGATCTCGGTCAGCGTGCCGTCTTCCTCGGCGCGCACCTCGATGGAAACCTTGTCGGTTTCCAGCTCGACGAGGATATCGTCCTTCTTTACCGCATCGCCCTTGGAGAAATTCCACGAACCCACAGTGGCTTCGGAAACGGATTCGCCCAGTTCAGGCACCTTGATGTCGGTCATGTCTTCAATCCTTCGTATCGGGGTCAGGCGAGGGCGTCATTGATCAGAGCATCCTGCTCGGCCTTGTGAGCCGAGGCTGTGCCCGCAGCAGTGGAAGCGGCAGCGGCGCGCCCGGCATAGATCGGGCGGGCCTGCTTGGCGTCGGTCTGGGCCAGCACCCAGTCGAGCGAGGGCTGGATGAAGGTCCAGGCGCCCATATTCTGCGGCTCTTCCTGGCACCACACCAGCTCGGCATTCGGGAAGCGCTGGAATTCCTGAAGCATGGAGCGCGCCGGGATCGGGTAGAATTGCTCGATCCGCAACAGGTAGACATCGTCGATACCCTTTTCCTCGCGCGCTTCCAGCAGGTCGTAATAGACCTTGCCCGAACACATCACGACGCGGCGTATCTTGTCGTCCCCGACCAGCTTGCTGGATGTCACCTCGCTGGCGCCTTCCGGCCGGTTGGACGGGTCGGCATCATCCCAGAGAACGCGGTGGAAGGAGGAGCCATCGCCCATGGCGGCGAGGGTCGAGACGCATTTCTTGTGACGCAGCAGGGATTTCGGCGTCATCAGGATGAGCGGCTTGCGGAAATTACGGTGAATCTGGCGCCGCAGGATGTGGAAGTAATTGGCCGGCGTGGAGCAATTGGCGACCTGCATGTTGTCCTGTGCGCAAAGCTGGAGATAGCGTTCCAGCCGGGCCGAGGAGTGTTCCGGCCCCTGGCCCTCATAGCCATGCGGCAACAGCATGACGAGCCCGCACATGCGCAGCCATTTGCGTTCCCCGGCGGCGAGGAACTGGTCGATGATGACCTGCGCGCCATTGGCGAAATCGCCGAACTGGGCTTCCCACATCACCAGCGTGTTCGGCGCCGAGAGCGAATAGCCGTATTCGAAGCCGAGCACGGCTTCTTCGGAAAGCATGGAATCGATCACCTCATAGCGCACCGGTTCGGTGCCGAGATGATTGAGCGGGGTGTAACGCTCCTCGGTTTCCTGGTCGATAATATGCGAATGGCGCTGCGAGAAGGTGCCGCGGCCGCAATCCTGACCGGACAGGCGCACCGGGAATCCCTCGTCGAGCAGGGTTGCGAAGGCGAGGCTCTCCGCGGTCGCCCAGTCGATTCCCTCGCCGGCCTCGATGGCGCTGCGGCGGCCGTCGAGCACGCGCTTGAGCGTCTTGTGGGCATTGATGTTGTCGGGGATCTCGGTGAGCTTCTCCGCGATCAATCCCCCCGTGCAGGACTCCGCCG
>CBDUFA010000254.1:0-3444 GCA_965366295.1 uncultured Hyphobacterium sp. | reverse complement strand
CCCATAGCGCAGCGGCGTGATGGCGCGCGGGTGGGCCAGTTGGATGACGTGCTGGCGGATCGCGAGCAAGGCGATCTGGTAGCGGAAGATCTTCACCGAACAGGTTGTCGAGCCGGCGCATCCGCCCGCAAACATCAGCACGAAGAAGCCGGCCGTCGCCGGCGCCCCCCAGATGCCGAAATCCGTCGTCGCATAGCCCGTGCCGGTGATCACCGAGACCGTGTTGAAGGCGGCTGCCCTGATGCCGGCTTCCGGCGCATAGAGATCGCTGAGCACGACAAAGGCCGACATCGCGGCGATCGCCATGACGACCAGCAGGAAAAAGCCCTGCACTTGCGGATCACGCCAGATCGCGCCCGGTCGGCCGCGCACCGCCACCAGATAGGCGGCGAAGGGCAACGACGCCATCAGCATGAAGACGATGCCGACAATATCCGACCCGTTCTCGGTAAACGCCCCCATCGAGGCATCGCGCGTGGAATAGCCGCCGGTCGCGATCGTCGTCATGGCATGGGCAATGGCATCGAACCCGCTCATCCCGGTGATCGCATAGCCCAGCGCACATGCCGCGGTGAGCGCCAGGTAGATGAGCGAGATGGCGGTCGCGATCTGCGCCGCCCGCGGCAGCACTTTCTCGGACGAGGAATCCGAGGATTCCAGCCGGAAGAGCTGCATTCCGCCCACGCCGAGCAGCGGCCAGATCGCCATCGCGGTCCCGATGATTCCGATGCCGCCAATCCATTGCAGGATGGCCCGCCACATCAGGAAGCCCGGTGGCCGGACATCCAGCCCCGTTACCACCGTGGCCCCGGTGGTCGTCAAACCGGAAATGGTTTCGAAGATCGCGTCCGTCCAGCTCAGCTCATGCCCGCCAAAGCGCAAGGGCAGCGCGCCGATCACGACCAGCACCACCCACGACCCGGTGGTGACGAGGAAGGCGGCGCGCGTGGTCAGCGTCTTGTCCTCGCCCCGAACCGCCAGAGAGACCGCCGTGCCGATGAAGATTCCCGCCGCGGCCGACCACAGGAATGCCGAGGCGCTGTCGGCTTCACCGGCATTGAGATCGATCAGGGCCGGGATCAACATGGCCGTGGACAGGCTGGCCATCATGAATCCGAGCACGAACAGGACGGAGCGGAAGGCCGGGCTCATTTCGACACAGGCATCGCGTCAGTGAACCGAGGCACGTTCATACGGGCTGTCGAGCGAAAAGCTGGGGATGAGAGCATCGAAGCGGCCGCCGGATTCGCGGGCCATTTCATAGGCACCGCTCATGAAACCGGACGGCGTCTCCAGCGGCGCACCGGATGTGTAGGTGAAAGTATCGCCGGGCTTCAGCACCGGCTGTTCGCCGACCACGCCCGGCCCGCGCACGGTTTCCACCTTTCCCTTGGCATCGGTGATCGCCCAGCGCCGCGAGATCAGCTGCACGGTCTCGGCGCCGCGATTCTCGATCTCCACCGTGTAGGCCCAGACAAAACGCCCGCCGACCGGGTCCGACTGGTCGTCGAGGAAATCCGGTTGCACGCGGATCACGACACCATCGGTTTCGCATTCATAGCGGGCGGGTTCATGGGCACGAGTCATGGCCGCAATGATCGTCTCGAAACCCGTCCGGCTCAAGTCCCGCTGTGCGCCCTTCCGAAAGCGGCCGAAATCCCCTAACCAAGACAAAGACCCAAGGGCTGAGACAGGCTTCACATGACCACTCCCGGCATCCTGCCCGATACCGAGATCCGTATCCTCGCCAAGTCCGGCGCCATCAGCGCGCTGGATTCCTTCGCCGATGGCCAGGTCCAGCCGGCCAGTCTCGACCTGCGGCTTGGAGACATCGCCTACAGGCTGCGCGCCAGCTTCCTGCCGGGCGAACACCGCCGCGTCGAGGACGTGCTCAATTCCGGCCTCGTCATGCATACGCTCGACCTGACGCAGGGCGCGGTGCTGGAAACCGGCTGTGTCTATCTCGTCCCGTTGATGGAGAGCCTGCGCCTGCCGGTCGACACGCGCGCAGCGATGAACCCGAAAAGCTCGACCGGGCGGATCGATGTCTTCACCCGTGTTATCGCCGACAAGGGCGCGGCCTTCGACCAGGCCCCGGCGGGCTATGCCGGCCCGCTCTATGTCGAGATCTCGCCGCGCACCTTTTCCATTCTCGCCCGCCCCGGCGACCGGCTGGTGCAGGCCCGCTTCCGCCGCGGCGAGCGGCAGACCACGCGTGACGTCACCGTGTCGGTCGACCTGGAAGGTTTTGACGGCCATGTCGGCTGGCGCGCACGCCGCCATTCCGGCCTCATCGATCTTGCCCGGACCGGTGAACATGATCCGCGCGATTTCTGGGAGGCGGTCGATCTGCGCAAGAGCCAGATGGTGCTCGATCCCGGCGAGTTCTACATCCTCGCCTCGCGCGAGCCCGTCATCATCCCGCTGGAAGAGGCCGCCGAACGCCCCCGAGATCGGTGAGTTCCGGGCGCATTATGCCGGCTTCTTCGATCCCGGTTTCGGGGTGGCCGAGGCGGGCGGCGAAGGCGGGCGGGCCGTGCTGGAAGTGCGCGGACGCGACGTGCCCTTCATCCTGGAACACGGCCAGGCGGCCGCGCGCCTCGTCTACGAGCCGATGACCGCGCCACCGGAAAAACCCTATGGCACGCAGGGCTCCAACTACCAGGCGCAAAAGCTCAAACTGGCGAAATATTTCTCGGGCTAGTCCTGGCCGGTCATCTCGTCTCCGGCACCGGCGCTGCGCCGCCGTGGTGGCCACACCCAGCGCCGCAAGCCCATCAGGATGTAGATGACGGCAAACGCCGCCCAGATCACCAGGACATAGGGATCGCTTGGTTTGGCCTCCGCGCTGCCCAGCCGCAGCGCATACAGCGCCACCATGCCGAGCGAGACGAGAATGCCGGTGATGAGAAAGATGTTCATCCATCCGGGTTTCATGTTGACCTCCAGAGGCCCTTGCGTGCGGGCCGTGCGGGTTTGTGACCCAGCGCCGTGAAGAAACGCTGGACCTGTTGAATGTGTGCGTCGAGCCCGTCGCGGCCCGCTGGCGTGATCGACAGGCGGGTGCGCGGGCGCTTGCCGGAAAACCCCTTCTCGACAGCCACGAAACCGGCGGCTTCGAGCTTGCCGAGATGGGCGGACAGATTGCCCTGGGTCAGGCCGGTCTGTGCCATGAGGTAGGAGAAGTCCGCCTTCTCGATGGAGGCGAGGATTCCCAGAATGGCCAGCCTCGCCGGTTCGTGGATCGTGCGATCCAGTTTCAGGACCGCGCGGACCTCGGGAACCAGGTCATCATACGCCATTGCGGACCCCGGCATCGAGCGGATAGGCGCGGACAAACCGGATCGGCCAGCGGGACGTGCGCGACAACACCTTTTCCGAAGAAACTTCGCTCACGCGTGGTCGTGCGGTCAATCAGCTGGTCGACCGCAACAAATTCGCCCG
>CBDUFA010000253.1:0-3447 GCA_965366295.1 uncultured Hyphobacterium sp. | reverse complement strand
GTCGGTTCAGGCACAGGTGCTCAACCTCATGGAGGAGCTCCAGGAGATGTTCGGGCTCACCTACATCTTTGTAGCGCACGATCTCTCGGTGATCGAGCATATCTCCGACCGTGTCGCGGTGATGAGTTCCGGCAAGATCGAACAGGTCCAGGTTCAAATCGCCGAAAATCAGACGCTGCTTGATGACCAGATTCGTCTGGAACGGGCGACCGGCCAACGGCTGGACTTCGGCAAGGCCTTGCTGAAACACGGCGAGGACGGGTTACGCACCGCGCTGCGCGCGGAGCTGGGTGTCTCCGAGAATGCCAGCGCGGCCGGTTTGCAGGAAAGCGGCTGGATCGAGGCGCCGCACGAGGCACTGGAATCGGCCGCCCTCACGCTTCAGACCAGCGACAAGGTCTCGGACCAGAAAGCGGCAGAGCTGATCCTGGCGGCACTGTCCACACCCGACCCGGTGCAGGCACTGGAAATCGTTTCCGGGGTTTATTTCACGCAAAAGGGCGACACGCGGAAAAGCTTCTGCACCAAGAACATACAGGTCGAGTTTCCGGCGATCGCCGACTTGCTGGCCCGCGAAGCCGAGCGTCTCGCCGCGCTTCGCCGACAGGTGGCCGATGCGCAGATGGCGGAAGCCTCGGAAGCCGCCAACCGGATCGGTGCCGAGTATATCCGCCGCTATGAGCAGGCGCTGCGCGCGCGGCGGCGGCTGGATTATTCCGACCTGATCGCCTTTGCCGTAACCTTGCTGGAAAACGCCGATGCGCGCGACTGGGTCCGCTACAAGCTGGATGCCGGGATCGATCATGTCCTGGTCGACGAGGCGCAGGACAATGCGCCCGAGCAATGGCGCGTGATCGGCGCGCTGGTCGAGGAATTCTTCGCCGGGGCGGGAATCGAGCGGGCGGATCCGAAGACCGTGTTCACCGTCGGCGATGAGAAGCAGTCGATCTACTCCTTCCAGGGCGCCGAGCCGAAACGCTTCCTCGAATGGGGCGAGCGGGTCCGCAGGCTGGCGCGCGATGCCGATCAGGATTTCGAGACTCCCGCCCTGTCGGTCTCCTTCCGCTCGTCCAGCGTGATCCTGGAAGCCGTCGATGCGGCGTTTGAACCGGAGCGTCTCCTCGGCGAGGTCAATTCTGTCCCCCGGGCGCCGGAAACCAAATTCGTCGCGCCTGAAGAAATCGAGACCAGCGAATTCCGTGCTTCCCTGGAAGCCTTCGAACGCTACCAGACCCACCAGGCGGCCTGGGAGGCTCGGCCCGGACTGGTCGAGCTCTGGCCCGCCGTCCCGGTCTTTGCAAAAAGCGACCATCCCGATCCGACCGCCCCGGTCGACCGGGAAAGCGCGATGAGTGCGAGCCACCGCCTGGCCTGGCTGGTGGCGCAGGAAATCCGGCGGATTCTCGATGATGGCGACGCCGTGCATGACGAGGACACGAAACAGCTGCGCGCCGCCGAGCCGAAGGACATCATGGTGTTGGTCACGCGGCGGGCGGGCTTTTTCCGCGAGCTGATCCGGCGGCTGAAGCAGCTGGGTGTACCGGTGGCCGGGGCGGACCGCATGGTGCTGACCGAAGAGCTGGCGGTCCAGGACCTGATCAACCTGGCCGAAGTGGCGCTCAATCCGCTGGATGACCTGAAGCTGGCGGAGTTTCTGAAAACCCCCTTCCTCGACCCGGTGGAAGGGCCGCCGCCGATTGACGAGGACGCGATCTACCGGCTCGCGCATGGCCGCAAGGGCGCGCTGTGGGATGCGCTGCGCGAGAGTGCCGACCCGGTCCTTGCGGAAGCGAAGGACGCGCTGATCCGCGCCCGCAACCGGATCGAGACGGCTGGTGTCTACGGCTTCTTTGCCGACTTCCTGAACGAGCGCTCGGCGAGCGGTGAAACCCGCCAGAAGCGGATGTTTGCCCGCCTGGGCGAGGAGGCGCGCGACCCGGTGGAGGAGTTTCTCGCCCGCGCCATATCCTTCGAGCAGCAGGCGCTGGCCTCGCTGCCGGGCTTCATCGCCGAGCTGAAGGCCGGGGAAGGACAGATCAAGCGCGAAATGGATGAAGGACGCGGCGAGGTGCGGGTGATGACGGTGCACGGCTCGAAAGGACTCGAGGCGCCCATCGTGATTCTGCCGGACACCACGACGAAAGCCCGCGCGCGCGCCGAACGCCGGATGTATTTCGAGGCGCGCTTCGGCCTTGTCTGGGCACCGCCGGGCGATGTGCAGCCGGAATTGTCGGAGTTGTTGGGTGAAGAGGACGCGGACCGCGCTGACGGGGAGAACGCCCGCCTGCTCTATGTTGCCCTGACGCGGGCCAGCGACCGGTTGCTGGTCTGCGGCTGGAAGCGGTTTCTCGCGCCCGGCCGGGTGGATGATCGCAGCTGGCATGACCGGCTGTCGCAACTGTGGCAGGGCGAAGGCTGGGAGGCTTGCGAAACCCCGGTCGAGGACGAGGACGGCACGCGGCTTGAGGGCCGCTGGCGCGGGACACGGCCGGAGAAGCTGGGCCGCGCAGCAGAAAGAGCTGACGCCGCCATTGTCCTGCCGGACTGGGTTCTGGCCCCGGCAAAGCCGGAATCGCGCGCCACACGCACCGTGGCGCCTTCCCATCTGGCCGATGGGCTGGAAGCGCCGGTGGTGTCACCCCTGGCCGATGATGGCGGGCAGCGGTTCCGGCGCGGATCGTTGATCCACAAGCTGCTGGAAACCCTGCCGGACCTGGCACCGGAGCGGCGCGGCGATGCCGCCCGCGCATACCTGGCCGCGCAAGCCGATCTCGACGATGGGCAACGTACCGCCATCGCGGCCGAGACGCTGGCGGTGCTGGACCATAAGGAGTTTGCCGCCCTGTTCGGGCCGGGCAGCCTGGCCGAGGTGTCCCTGACCGGCTCGGCGCCGGGCCTGCCCGAGGGCGTGATCCTGAGCGGGCAGGTCGACCGGCTGGTCGTGACCGATCACGAAGTTCTGATTGTCGATTACAAGACCAATCGTCCGCCGCCGAAGGACGCGAAGGATGTGCCGCGCCTTTATCTTGCCCAGATGGCCGCCTACCAAGCGCTTCTTCGGTCGATCCATCCGGGCAAGCCAGTGCGCTGCCTCTTGCTCTGGACGGATGGTCCGAACCTGATGGAACTGGAGGATGCCGCCCTTGCCGGCGCTCTCGCGGCGGGTGTGAAAGCTTGACGCACCGCCCGTCAATTCCTAGGTCACGGCCAATCGAATTCCTGTCAGATGGGATTCGCCAACAAGAGGAGAGTTGCGATGTCGACCATAGCGGTCAGCGATGACTCGTTTGAAAGCGACGTTCTGAATGCCGACAAGCCCGTCCTGGTGGACTTCTGGGCGGAATGGTGCGGCCCCTGCAAGCAGATCGGCCCGGCGCTGGAAGAACTTGCCTCCGAAATGTCCGGCGAGATCACGATCGCGAAGGTCAATATCGACGACAATCCGAC
>CBDUFA010000252.1:0-3454 GCA_965366295.1 uncultured Hyphobacterium sp. | reverse complement strand
AGGACAATGCCGCGGTCTATGCCGTGGCGCAGGGCATGCGCTCGGATATCCGCGCCCTGTCCGCCGTCCAGACCAGCCTGGATCGCTCGGTCTCGATCGCCGACGTCGCGCTGGCCGCAGGCGAAGCCATCTCCGACCTGCTCGTCGAGATGCGGGAAATGGCGACCGCGGCGATGGACCCGTCCATCGATACCTTCTCGCGCCAGGCCTATGACGCCGATTTCAAGGCGCTGATCGACCAGGTCTCTGTCATCCTCCAGAATGCCGAGTTCGACGGTGCCAACATCCTCAACGGATCGATCACCGGCGGCATCGAATTCCTCGCCGACGCCGATGCCTCGCGCTCGATCACGCTGCGCTCGCAGGATCTCAGCCTCGGCGGATCGGTCATCACGCTGGCCGCGACCGCCAGCCTCGGCTCGGTGACGCTCGCCTCGGCAGCCGTCTCGCAGATCCAGGCCAGCCTCGACAATGTCAACCAGTCGCTCGCCAATCTCGGCTCCGATGCCAAGAAGATGGAGGCGCACCGCACCTTCGTCGGCAAGCTGATGGACTCGCTGACCGAAGGCGTCGGCAATCTCGTCGATGCGGACCTCGCCAAGGAAAGCGCGCGGCTTCAGGCCTTGCAGGTGAAACAGCAGCTCGGCGTGCAATCGCTGTCGATTGCCAACTCCCAGCCGCAGATCATCCTCAACCTGCTCAACGGCGGTTAGGCCTTAGAGACATAGATTTCATGCGGAAACAGGCGGCGGGCTTCGGCTCGCCGCTTTTTCTTTGGCGTTGGTCACAGGCAGGAAGATTTCCCCTCCCCCTGGTGGCTGTGGCGTGGAGAAAGGGTCCGGGGGACGCTTTCGTTCGCCGCAGGGGTAGGGTGGAGGGATTTCGTACGCGGGGCATGTTGTCTTCACCCCACCCTGACGGCTGCGCCGTCTTCCCTCCCCATCAAGGGGAGGGGAAAAATTGCGCCTCGACATTCAAACGCTTCCCCTCCACCCCCGACTCCCGCCACATAGAAGACATGACCGAGCGCTTCCTGCCCTATGGCCGTCAATCAGCAGCAGCGCTCTCCATGGCCGCTTGCAGACATTGCAGCGCAGGCGCTTGCTGGAAAACATGATTTCTACCGACGACAGCAACAATAGCCTGTCCGTCCGTAACCAGCGTGGCAATTCGCCGGAACATGGCCACGTTCCGGGCATTGGATTCCACACGATTGGCTTCATTTATGAACAAGCCGCCCGTTTGTGATCCATCGAGCAGTGGATTGAACCAGTCACGCGGAATCTGATCGAAATCGAGGTCCGGCCAGGTCTGCGCAAAGTGGGCTTGATAGCTGTCGAATGTCGCAATCGGCAGATGGATATCCCAGGCATCGCCGCGGCTCTGCAGGCTGGCAATGTAACGTTCTGCCTGTTCGCGCACCTGAGAGACGTTCTGGCCGTGCTGCGCCCAACTGCCCACCCGGCGTGTCACCAGATACATCTGGTAGTCCAGCGCCGGAATTTTTGACATGACCTCTGCCCACAACTCGGCCTCGACGGGTTCCAATGATCCGGTCATTATCCCGAGCGATGTGGCCAACGCCTGCGTGAAGCCCGGCTCGTAGTACCGGCGCGCGGCGTCCCTCAAATCATTGGATTGCGGCCAGGAATAACCCTCGTGGAGGACAATCTCGGGCTGGGCTTCGGTAATTGCGGATTCAATGTTCCGCAATTGGGGGTCATCCGGGTCATTGGTATGCATCGCGCCTATATAAGTCAGTCGGGCGCCGTTGCTGAAATCCAGGCGCAACTCCACACTGTCATATCCGGTCTCGCCTTCGCGAAGCATGCCGACGCGATCCGCACACTGGTCGATAATGCCGATCTCATGAATCGCGCCATCACCAAGGTGCGACCAAGCCATCAAGCTCATTATGGCAATAGCGAATTGCATTTCCCGAAGCCTTTCCAGCCTGATCACCATATTGACCATCATTTTGTCGCAACTTTCAATTGTCTATTCGCAATTGGAGCCCTGGTCTCTTCCCCTCCACCCCCGACTCCCGCCAGACATAAGCCATGAGCCAGCGCTTCCTGCCCTATGGCCGTCAGTTGATTGACGAGGCCGATATCGCGGCGGTCACGCGCGTTCTGAAATCCGACTATCTGACGACCGGCCCGGAGATCGACGCTTTCGAGCGCGAGTTTGCCAGGGTCACTGGAGCGGCCGAAGCCGTGGCCTGTTCCAATGGCACGACCGCGCTGCACCTGGCGCTGGCCGGGCTCGGCGTGGGCGAGGGCGATCTCTGCATCGTGCCGACCATCACCTTCATGGCGACGGCCAATGCCGTGCGCTATTGCGGCGGCACCGTGGTGTTCGCCGATGTCGACCCGGACACAGGACTGATGACCCGCAACACGCTGGCCGATGCGATGGCGCGCGCGGGCGGACCGGTGAAGGCCATATTGCCGGTGCATCTCGGCGGGCAAAGCTGTGACATGGCCGCGATCGCCGATCTGGCGCGCGAAAGCGGCGCCGTCATCGTCGAGGATTCCTGTCATGCCATCGGCACGCAGCGCGCTGGCGGCAAGGTCGGCGATGGCAAGTTCGCCGATGCGGCCTGCTTCTCCTTCCACCCGGTCAAGACGATTGCCGCGGGCGAGGGCGGGGCGGTCACCACCAATGACGCTGGCCTCGCCGAGCGCTTGCGCCGTTTGCGCAGCCATGGCGTGACCCGCGACCGGGCGGAGTTTATCGGAAATCCCGATGAGCCCTGGCGGCAAGAATTCCACGAACTTGGCTGGAATTACCGCCTGCCGGACATCAATGCCGCGCTGCTCCGCTCGCAGCTTTCAAAACTGGACGCCTTCGCCGCCCGCCGCCGCGAGCTGGCCGCGATCTATGACAAGGGCTTCCGCCGCTTCGACAATAGTGTGCAGCCGGTCACGCGCCTGCCGGACCAGACGCCCTGCTGGCATCTCTATGTGCTGCGCATCGATTTCGACGCGCTTGGCACCACCCGGATCGGGGTCATGAACGCGCTGAGCGCGCGCGGCATCGGTTCGCAGGTGCACTACATCCCGGTGCACACCCAGAAAATCTATGACGATCCCGGCAGTTTCCCCGGCGCGGCGGAATATTACCGCACCTGCCTGTCCATCCCGCTTTTCGTCGGCATGAGCGATGAGGACGCACACCGCGTCATCCGCGCCATCGGCGATGTGCTGGGCCTGAAAGCGCTATGATCTGGCTGCGCTGCCGGTTGGGATTGCAAATCGGCACCGGCCACGCCGCGCGTTGTTTCACGCTGGCGAAGGCGCTGCAGCAGCAAGGCGTGGAGACCGGGCTGATCCTGGACGAGGATGCGGACGCCTTCATCCGGCGCGTGGCCGGGGCCGGCCTGCACCATGTTGTCATCCGGCCTGGCCTGCCGCTGGTGAAGGAGGCTGTGCGATACCCGGACGGGAACATC
>CBDUFA010000251.1:0-3456 GCA_965366295.1 uncultured Hyphobacterium sp. | reverse complement strand
GTTGCAGACCGCGATGTCCGGCTGATCCTGGAAGCGCGCAACCTGACCGATGAGGAAGCGCGATTGCACACCAGCTTCCTGAAGGACTTGCTGCCTTTGCCAGGCCGGAATTTCCGCGCCGCGCTGTCGGTCGCCTTCTAGAACAACCTGATGCGTCAGCCTGCCGCGCGGCAGGCTGACGCGCGGCGTTTCGTACACTGCCGCGCGCGAACTCCCGGGCGTAAAAGCCACACATGACTTGTGGTCATAGGGGGTTCCCATGAAAAAGCTTCTTCTCACCGCTACCGCGTTTGCTGCGGTAGCCGCCACGCCTGCCTTTGCCGACCAGGGCGACTGGCTTATCCGTCTGCGGGCATTGAGCGTTGCGCCGAATGAAGATGCCACCATTACGCCGATCGGCGGTAATGTGGACATCGACAGCAGCGTCGTTCCCGAGCTGGATATCAGCTACTTCTTCACCGACAACATTGCGGCCGAGTTGATCCTCGGCGTCACGCCTCACGACGTGATGGCCGTCAACACCGCGGCCGGCAATGTCGATCTCGGCAATGTCTGGCTGCTGCCGCCGACGCTGACCTTCCAGTACCATTTCAATCCGGACGGAGCGTTCCGCCCCTATGTCGGTGCCGGCGTCAACTACACTGTCTTTTTCGGAGACGATCTGCCGACCGGCGGTGTGGCCACGACGATCAATTATGACAACAGCTTCGGGCTGGCCGGCCAGATCGGCGCGGACTTCGACGTCAACGAGACCTGGTTCATGAATGTCGATCTGAAATATATCGACATCAATACGGATGTGACCATCAACAACGCGATTACTGCGGATGTCGATATCGATCCGTGGGTGTTCGGGATCGGTTTCGGCCGCCGCTTCTAGCTGCGCTGGAATTGCCACACACGAGGCCGTCTGGCAGCCGTCAGGCGGCCTTTTGCTGCGCAAATGTCTCAATGCGTTGTGAACTGGCACGCAATTCGCTATCTACCCCGGCAAATTCCCAAAACGATAGGACGACGCCATGGCCGACGCCCCGAACAATCCAGAACAACTCGCCGGACAGGTTCCGCTCTACAAGAAGCCGGAACCGCTCAACAAGGAAAAGCACCGCAAGTTCGGCATGTCGCCGCCGAAAGAGCCGTATGCTTTCATGAAGGAATCGCATTTCCTTCCGGCCATCGTCGGTGAGTTCACCCAGTATGCCGGCTTCTTCCCGGTGATCTTCCTGGGCGAGAAGCGCTTGCCGGTCGTGGTGATGGGCCTCAACAAGGGCGAAAACCTGTTCATCGACGCCGAGGGCAATTACGAAGCTGACACGATGCTGCCGGCCTTCGCCCGCCGCTATCCGTTCGTCAGCGCGTCCAATGGCCCGGACCAGCCGTCCACGGTCTGCATTGACGTGGAAGCCGACGGGATCGGCGAAAACGCCCAGCTGCCCTTCTTCGACGACAATGGCGAGCCGACCCAGGCGCTGCAGCAGGCGATCGATTTCGTCAGCGCGTTTGACGCCGATGCCCGGTCGACCGAGATGTTCGTCAACCGCCTGATGGAACTCGACCTGTTCGAGCCGAAGGACGTCACGCTGAAGGACAACACGTCCGGCGAGACGCGCAAGGTCGCCGAGTATTTCGGGATTTCCGAGCAGAAACTGAACCAGCTCCCGACCGACACCTATCTCAAGCTGCGCGATGAAGGCTATCTGGGCCCGATCTATGCGCACCTGATTTCGCTCAATCGCTGGGACCGGATCCTGAACAAGGCGATCCGCCGCCAGCAGCAGAACCAGCCGAAAGCCGGCTAGTTCCTGATCCACAGCTGATCACAAAGGTGCGAGAGGGCTACCCCCCTCTCGCACTTTTTCTATATGACCTGCCATGAGCTGATATGACTGGCCGGGCATGATCCGAATTCTTCTCTCCCTGATATTGCTGACCGTTTCCGCATCGCTTGCGGAAGCGCAGAGCAACGCGGCGCGCTCGGCACTCGGAAATGATGCCATGGTCGATGCCCGGCTGGTGGCCGACCACGTCACTGTCGAGCCGGGCACGACATTCTTTGCCGGCCTTCACATGCAGATCGAACCGGGCTGGCACACCTATTGGCGCAATCCGGGCGATTCCGGTGAACCCACCGAGATCGACTGGGATCTGCCCGAGGGTGTGACGGCGGGCGAGATCATCTGGCCGGCGCCCACGGCCTACACGTTTGGCCATCTGATGAATTACGGTTATGGCGGCGAGGTCGTCCTCGTGGTGCCCATTACCGTAGCCGACTCATTTGACGAACGTTTTCTGCCGCTGCGCGCCTCGGCCAGCTGGCTGGTTTGCGAAGAGGTCTGCATTCCGGAATCCGCCGAGCTCGACCTCTTCCTGAGCGTCAATGAGAGCTCCGCGGCTGACAATGCCGGTTCCGCGCTGATCGAGGCGGCGCTGGACCGCGTCCCGGAAGAGAGCGATTTGTCGGCAGGCATGGCGCGCCGCTCGCAATCCCTGTTGTTGACGGTCGCAGATCCCGCTTCAGGCGCCGACGTGCGCAACCCCGCGTTTTTTCCCTATTCCGACACCGTCATCAATCATGCCGCGGATCAGCGGGCCTATCTGGGGCCGGGCGGTATCGCGCTCAAGCTGGAGCCGGCGCAGGAATCCCGTTCCGGCCTGACCTGGGCACCGCGCGGCGTGCTGACGTTCGAAGCCCGAACGGAAGCCGGCTGGCAAACACGGGCCATCGTCATTACGCCGGAGCCTGGCAGGCAGGTGATTGAAGTCCCGTCTGATGCCTTCATGGGGGCCGCGGTCCCGGTGACGATTTCCGGTCTGGCGGTGACATTGGTCCTGTCCCTTTTGGGCGGGCTGGTACTCAATCTGATGCCCTGTGTCTTTCCTGTGCTGTCGATCAAGGCTTTGGGCTTCGTTGAGCGAGCCCATTCTGCCCCGGGTGAACTCCGCCGCCACGGCTTGCTGTTCCTGTGCGGTGTGTTGACGACCTTCCTGGCGCTGGCCGGCATTTTGTTGCTGTTCAAGGCGATCGGCGATCCGATCGGCTGGGGATTCCAGCTGCAAAACCCCGTCGCCGTGTCGGTCCTCGCACTCGTCATGTTCGCCATCGGTCTCAATTTGGTGGGCCTATTCGAAGTCGGTACCAGCCTGCAGGGCGCGGGTGGAAAGTGGGCCGACATGGGCGGAGATGCCGGCGCCTTCATGACCGGTCTGCTGGCCGTTGTGGTGGCCGCACCGTGTATCGGCCCCTTTGCCGCCGGCGCGCTCGGCCTCGCCTTTTCCCAACCGGGTATCGTCCTCGTTCTGGTATCCTTGATGCTCGGGATCGGGCTGGCACTGCCTTATCTGATCCTGTCCTTCTATCCGGCGCTGCTGAAATGGTTGCCCAAGCCGGGCCCCTGGATGGTGCGGTTCAAGCAATTCCTCGCGTTTCCCATGTTCGGTGCGGCCGTCTGGCTGGTC
>CBDUFA010000250.1:0-3459 GCA_965366295.1 uncultured Hyphobacterium sp. | reverse complement strand
GCTTCTTCGCCGCTTTGAGCATTCTCGTCCTGATCGGCGTGTCCTCGCTCGACCAGCGCAATGTCCGGCGGCTGTGCGCCCTGACCCTGCTCGGTTCGCTGGGCCTGATCGTCATAACCGTGCTGATGGGGCATGAAGCCGGCGGCGCCTCGCGCTGGCTCCGGGTGGGTGGCTTTTCGCTACAGCCCTCGGAATTCCTCAAGCCCTCGCTGATCGTCATTGCCTCCTGGCTGTTCTCGGAAGCCCGCAACGGTGCGCCGATCCCGGGGCGGCTCATTGCCTTCGGCCTGTATCTCACCAGCGTGGCGCTCCTGATGATGCAGCCGGATTTCGGCCAGTCCATCCTCATCACCCTGGTCTTCGGCGGCGTCTTCTTCATCGCCGGGATCGGCTGGCGCTGGGTCGCCGGCCTGACCGCCACGACCGTGGCCGGCGTCACCTTCGCCTGGATGTTCCTGCCCTATGTTGCCACGCGGGTTGAACGCTTCCTCAATCCCGATGCCGGGGAAACCTATCAGACCGATACCGCCATCGCGGCGATCTCCCGCGGCGGGCTGATGGGCGTCGGGCCGGGCGAGGGAACGATCAAGCGGCTGCTGCCGGACTCGCACACCGATTTCATCTTCTCCGTGGCGGCCGAGGAATTCGGCCTCATGGCCTCGCTCGCCATTATCGGCCTGCTGGCCATTCTCGTGGCGCGGGCCTGGATGAATGCGCTGAAGCTGACCGATCACTTCGCCCAGCTGGCGGTCACCGGCCTGGCGCTTCAGTTCGCCCTGCAATCGGTGATCAATATCGCGGTCAATCTCGACCTGATCCCGCCCAAGGGCATGACCCTGCCTTTCATTTCCTATGGCGGTTCCTCCATGCTGGCGCTGGCGCTGGGCGCCGGGCTGATGCTGGCATTGACCCGGCGGCGTCCGGGCGCCTATCTGCGCGCATGACGACACCGAAACGGGCATTGATCGCAGCCGGCGGCACCGGGGGGCACATGTTCCCGGCGCGGGCGGCCGCGCAGGAACTGGCAGCGCGCGGCTGGGAAGTGCGGCTGGTGACCGATGCGCGCGGGATGAAGCACACGGAAGGCTTTCCCGCCGTTTCGGTGGATCCGATCAAGGCCGCCAGCCCGGTCACCAAGAACCCGGTGAAACTGGTCTCGGCCTGGATACAGCTCCTGTCCGGCCTGATGAGCTGCCGCAGGATCATCCGCCAGTGGAAGCCCGACGTGGTTGCCGGCTTTGGCGGATACCCGGCCTTTCCCGCGCTGATGGCGGCCCGGCAGAAGAAAATCCCGTTCGCGATCCATGAACAGAATGCCGTGCTGGGCCGGGTGAACCGCGTCTTTGCAAAACAGGCCGGGTTTGTCGCCTCGGGCTTCGAACGGCTGGACCGTGCGCCGAAAAAGGCCAGGCGCCTGATCACGGGAAACCCGGTCCGCCAGCCGCTGGTCGAGGCCCGCTCGGCGCCCTATCCCGGCGCGGAAGGTCCGATCCGGATTTTCGTGCTCGGCGGCAGTCTCGGCGCCCGCATCCTCTCGGAAACCGTACCAGCCGCGATTGCAGAACTCCCGGAATGGCTACGATCCCGCCTTGATGTCGCCCAACAGACCCGCGAGGAATCCTTGCCTATGGCGCGGGATATCTATCAATCAGCTGGCGTGAACGCTGTTTGCGAGCCCTTCTTCGATGATGTGGCCGACCGGTTGGCAGCCGCCCATCTCGTGATTGCCCGCGCCGGGGCGTCCAGCGTTTCGGAAATCGCCTGCGTCGGCCGCCCGTCCATCTTCGTGCCGCTGGCGATTGCCGCCGATGATCACCAGACCGCCAATGCCGAAGGCCTCGTCGAGGCGGGCGCGGCCGATTCCATCCCCGAGCGCGAATTCTCGGTTCAGGCCCTGGCCGCTTTGCTCGAAGTCCGGCTTGCCAATCACGCCGATCTCGCTGACCGCGCTGCGCGCGCCAAGGCGGTTGGCCGCCCCGATGCCGCCTCGCTGTTTGCCGATGCGCTGATCTCTCTTGAACAGGAAAACCGTTAGCATGCCGCACCGAAGCCTGCCCGTCCGCGTTGGTCCCATTCACTTCGTCGGTATCGGCGGCATCGGCATGAGCGGGATTGCCGAGGTCATGCTCAATCTCGGCTACACGGTGCAGGGTTCCGATATCAAGGAGAACCCGAATGTGGCGCGGCTGCGCGAGAAGGGCGCGACCATCCATATCGGCCATGCCGCGGAGAATGTGAAAGGCGCGGGCGCGCTGGTCGTATCCACCGCCATCAAGCCGGACAATCCCGAGCTGGTCGCGGCGCGGGAAAAGAAGATCCCGGTCGTGCGCCGGGCCGAAATGCTGGCCGAGCTGATGCGTCTGAAATACTCGGTCGCGGTCGCCGGCACGCATGGCAAGACCACGACGACGTCTCTGGTTTCCGCGCTGATGGACGCGGCGGGCCTCGACCCGACCGTGATCAATGGCGGCATCATCTCCGCCTATGGCTCCAACGCCAAGATGGGCGAAGGCGACTGGATGGCGGTCGAGGCCGATGAAAGCGATGGCTCTTTCCTCAAGCTGCGCGCCACCATCGGTATCGTCACCAATATCGACCCGGAACACATGGAGCATTATGGCAGCGTGGAAAAACTCCACGATGCTTTCTACCGCTTCGTCGAAGGCCTGCCGTTTTACGGATTTGCCGTGCTGTGTACCGATCACCCGCAGGTCCAGAGCCTGGCATCGCGCGTCACCGACCGGCGAGTCATCACCTATGGCTTCAATCCGCAAGCCGCGGTCCGGGCGGAGAATCTGGAAATGACACCGGCGGGCTCGCGCTTTGATGTCGTGTTCCGCGACAATGGTCATTCCGAGCGCTGGGACAATGTCTTCCTGCCAATGATGGGCGAGCATAATGTGCTCAACACGCTGTCCGCGATCGCGGTTGCCCGGGAGCTCGGGGCCAATGAAGCGGCGGCCAAATCCGCGCTGGAAGGCTTTGGCGGGGTGAAGCGGCGCTTTACCCACACGGGCAGCTGGAAGGGTGCCGAGATCATCGATGATTACGGCCACCATCCGGTCGAGATCGCCGCGGTGCTGAAGGCCGCACGCCAGGCCAGCACTGGCAAGGTCATCGCCGTGGCCCAGCCACATCGCTATACGCGCCTGCACGATTTGTTCGACGATTTCTGCACCTGCTTCAACGATGCCGACAGCGTGCTGATCGCGCCGGTCTATGAGGCCGGGGAAAGCCCGATCGAGGGGGCCGATGCGCCGCACCTCGTCGAGGGACTGCGCTCGCACGGCCATCGCGATGCGCATACGACGACGCGTGCAACCGTTGCGGCGGCGGTCGCCGAACGCGCCGGCGAGGGCGACATCATTGTCTGCCTCGGCGCCGGTGACATCACCGCCTGGGCCTATGCCCTGCCGGGCGAGCTGGAGAAGCTGGGTTGAGCCGAACGTGCCACCGTTT
>CBDUFA010000249.1:0-3486 GCA_965366295.1 uncultured Hyphobacterium sp. | reverse complement strand
CAGAACAGTCTCTGTAACGCCCTCGATATTCTCCAAGACCTCATTGTTCCAGAAACGCAGCACGCGCCAGCCTTCGGATTCCAGCCAGCGCGTTCGCCGCTCATCATAAGATTGGCGATCCGCATGCTGGCCGCCATCGGCTTCGATGATCAGCTTCAGCTCCGCGCAGGCAAAGTCGGCGATAAACGGTCCGATTGGAAACTGGCGTTTGAACTTATATCCAGCCAGGCGGCGATTACGTAGCAGGTACCAGAGCTTGCCTTCTGCATCCGTCTGCTCGCGCCTCAGCCTTCGGGCTCTGTCTCGATGGGGATGTCGCACCCCCTCACCCTACCCTCTCCCCCTGAAGGGGGCGAGGGAAATAATCGCAAAGGTTGAATTGGATCCTTCAGCTCACACTCGCAACCCTACAGGTGCGCACCAAGTGGCATGGAGAAGGAGAGGGTAGGGTGAGGGGTTACTTCACCGACCGGAACTTGTTCGTGATCGGATAGCGCCGGTCGCGGCCGAAATTCTTGCGCCCGATCTTCACGCCCGGCGGCGCCTGGCGGCGCTTGTACTCGGCGCGGTAGAGCATGTTCTCCACCCGCGCGATCAGTTGCGGATCGTGGCCGCGTGCCGCGATTTCGGTCGGGCCTTCCTCGTTTTCCACCAGCCCGGTGAGAATATCGTCCAGCACGCCGTAATCGGGCAGCGAATCCTGGTCGGTCTGGTCCGGGCGAAGCTCGGCAGACGGCGCCTTGGTGATGATCCGCTCCGGGATCACCGTGCCTGACGGGGCGAGGCCGGGCGACGCGTTCTGCTCGTTGCGCCAGCGGGCAAGCTGGTAAACTTCCGACTTGTAGATGTCCTTCAGGGCGTTGTAGCCGCCATTCATGTCGCCATAGAGCGTGGCATAGCCGACCGCCATTTCCGACTTGTTGCCGGTGGAGAGCACCATCGGGCCGAACTTGTTGGACAGCGCCATCAGCACCACGCCGCGCATGCGCGACTGGATGTTTTCCTCGGTCGTGTCCGGCGCGAGACCGGCGAACGTATCCGCCAGGATGGCGTTCATCGCGTCAATCGCGGGCTCGACATCAATGATGTCGTACTTCACGCCGAGCGCCTCCGCGCAGGCCTTGGCATCCTCGAGGCTGTGATCGGAGGTGTATTTCGACGGCATCATCACCGCCCAGACGCGATCGGCCCCGAGCGCATCGGCAGCGATCGCCGCGGAAATGGCAGAATCGATTCCGCCCGACATGCCCAGCACGACGCCGGGAAAGCCGTTCTTGTTGACGTAGTCGGCCAGGGCGAGGCTGGCGGCTTTCCAGTCGGCTTCGAGGCCGGTGACGACCGGCGCATGTGCATCCGACTTTCCAGTCCAGCCATCATCCGTTTTCGCCCAGTCGGAATAGGCCATGGCGGCTTCAAAAGCGGGAAGGCGCTGGACCTCCGTGCCATCTGCCAGCCAGGCGAAAGACGCGCCGTCAAAGACCAGCTCGTCCTGCCCGCCAACTTGGTTGACGAACAGGTAAGGCAGCGACAAGTCGGCCCATCTTGAAAATGCGTCCCGGCGTTCAGTCTCGATGGAGCGGCGCCAGGGCGAGCCATTGATCGAGATGAAGAGCTCGGCACCGGCCGCGGCGAGCGCACGCGGCGCGGTTTCCAGCCAGATATCCTCGCAGATCGGCAGACCGAGCTTGATGCCGCGCCATTCAACCGGCTGGGGCACCGGGCCCGCCGCGAAGACGCGCTTTTCATCGAAAACCGCATAATTCGGCAGATCATGCTTGTAGCTGGTGGCCTGCACCCGGCCGTTATCGATCAGCACCACGGCATTGTAGACCGCGCCATTTTCCCGCCAGGGCGTGCCGATCAGCACCGCGATCCCGTCTTCACTGGCCAGGGCCCCGATCGCATCCATACAGGCGGTGACGGCGGCCGGCTTGAGCACGAGGTCTTCCGGCGGATAGCCGAGAATGAAGAGCTCGGGGAAGACGATGAGATCCGCGCCGTTACCAGCGGCTTCGGCTCGCGCGGCCCGCGCCATTTCCAGGTTTCCGGAAACATCGCCGACCGTCGGGTTCAGCTGGGCGGAAGCAATACGCAGCGTTGTCATGCGCGCGATCTAGCCCCGCTGGCCGGGGCAATCAAGCAATGCGTCAGAGCGCGGCGGCCCGGTCAATGTCCCGGGCGACGGCCAGAGCGGCCAGGCCGGCCTCTGCGGGCACGGCGACAGGGGCACCATCGAGCACGGATTCGATGAAAGCGTTGACGTTGGCGCCCAGCGAGTCCCTGGCTTTCGGGTCTTCCGCGAAATCGGGATTCAGGTCGAAGCCGGTCTCGTTGATGAAGGTCTTGGCGACGAAGTCGACCTCGAGGAAGCCGTTGGCGTAGTCGATGCGCATGACACGGTCGAGCGCGTCGGCGGCGCGGCTGGATTCCAGGACTGCCTCGAAACCGTCCGCGAAGGTCAGGCGCGCTTCAGCGGCGTCCGGCAGGTCGGTGAAAATCTTGCGGGCCCTGGCTTCAAGGCCGGTCATCGGCGCTTGCGCCAAAGCCATGACCAGGTCGAGGTCGTGGATCATCAGGTCGACCGTCACCGAGACATCGAGATTGCGGGTCGAGCGCAGGCCCATCCGGCGCGCGGCGATCCGGCGAGGGGCTTCGGCGATGCCGAACACGCCCATGGCGTTGAACACGAAACGTTCCTGGTGGCCGACCTGGAGGACGAGGTCATTCGCGCGGGCGATGTCGATCAGTTCCTGGCCGCGGGCCGCAGTGTCGGCCAGCGGCTTTTCGACCAGCACATGGCGGCCGGCGGAGAGGGCGGCTTTCACGCCGTCATAATGCGCCATGGCGGGGCTGGCGACGGTGACGGCATCACAGGCCGCAATGAGCTCGGACATGTCCGCGAACGCCCGGGTGCCGAGATCATCGGCGAGCTTTTCCGCGCGCGCCGCGTCGACGTCGAATACACCGGCCAGCTGCACCCGCGGGGAGGCGGCGTATTTGCGCGCGTGATGGCCGCCGAAGACGCCGGCGCCGATCACACCGGCTTTCAATTGCGTGTCAGTAGTGCCCATGAAGCGCTGACTAGCAGGCGAGACCTTACCGGCAAGAAAACGCCGCAGTCGGCGGCTTCAACAATTGTTGCCGGGTCTTGCGGTGTTCGCCTCTTGTGGGAATCCGCATGAGAGCTAGTTTATCGGCAGGGAGGGACCGGGATGAGCGATCCGAACGGGACAGATGATGCGCGCCCCTCGCGCGCAGATGTCGACGATGTCGCTGACGCGGCCATCGGCGTGGATACGCGGATATTCCGGACATTGTGGGACACGCTGCTGTTCACGCCGCGCGTCGTCGAAGCCGCCTATGCCGGGGATCGTGATACCTATGTCCCGATTATCCGCCTTTTCTTGGTGCTGTTCGGCCTGCAATTCGCGGCGATGGCGTTTCTCGGATTGCCCATCGGGCTGACGCTGGAGCAGATGGAGACCT
>CBDUFA010000248.1:0-3525 GCA_965366295.1 uncultured Hyphobacterium sp. | reverse complement strand
GGCAGAAAATACAACGCATCGGCATTGCTTCCACCGACCGCGACCAGCACGGCGATCAGCGCGGCAAAGCCCGCCCCCGCCGCCCCGGCCTTCAGGCCCAGGCTGAAAAAACGCCGCTGGAACAGGCCGGCAATATAGCTGTCGGTTGCCCCGACAATGTGCAGCGCATCGGCGACGTCCTGGCGCGCGGCCAAAGACGCCCGCGCGGCGAAGGCGATGACCGCGGCTGCAGCACCCAGGATCAGCGTGAGCAGGCCCAGTGCGAGCAGTCTTGCCATCTGGCTGGCCCGCGCCACGGCGGCACTCCACCGGCCATGATCGTCGACATCGGCGGCAATCCCCGCTTCGCTCAGTGTCTCGCGGATATCCTCGACATCCAGGACACCCGCATCGTCCAGGCGCACGTCCACTAGAAGCGGGACGGGCAGGTCTTCGGGCAGTCCGCCGGTCCCGAACCAGGGTTCAAGCAGGGCTTCGGAATCGGCGCGCGTGCGCGCCTCGGCGGAAAGAACGCCCGGCATGTCACCGATCAGGTGCGCCGCGGTTTCCGCGTCCTCGCTGGCAATACGGCCATCCGCGGGGCGGATCTGAACCGTCAGTGATCCGGTCAGGTCTTCTATCCAGCGGTCGCTCGACGTCCAGGCGCCGCGTGCACCCAGTGCCGCCAGGCAGGCCAGGAAGACCAGGATGGCGGCGACGGCAAACAGGGGGCGATCACGCCCGGAATCCGGTGGCAGAAGCGGAGCATTCCCCCCGGCCGGTGGTGTCGGCAGCGCGGCGCTCTCGTCTTCGCTCATGCCGCGCGCTCCCGGTAGGTGAGCCGGCCATCCGCCAGCGACATCACCGGCGCATCCAGTGCGCGGACAAGGGTCAGATCATGGGTAGCAATCAGGACGGTCGTGCCCAGCCTGTTGAGCTCGACGAACAGGCGCAGCAGCCGGCGCGCCATGTCCGGATCGACATTGCCGGTCGGCTCGTCGGCGATCAGCAATTCCGGCTGGTTCACCACGGCGCGCGCGATCGCGACCCGCTGTTGTTCGCCGCCCGAAAGGGTCGCCGGACGCGATTCCATGTGATGCGCGAGCCCGACCCAGTTGATCAGCTCGGCGATATCCTCGGCATATTCGGCGCGCTTGCGGCCCGCGACGCGGAGCGGCAGGGCGACATTCTCGAATACGCTGAGATGACCGAGCATGCGGAATTCCTGGAACACGACGCCGATGCGGCGGCGCAGATCCGGCAGATCCTTCCGCCGCAATGCGGCGGTGTCATGACCGAAATGCTCGACCACGCCGCGCGAGGCCTTGTGCGCCATGTAGATCAGCCGCAGGAGCGAGGTTTTTCCTGCCCCGGACGGGCCTGTCAGGAAGGTAAAACTGCCGCGCGGAAGCTCGAAAGACACGTCTTTCAGGATTTCCGGTCCCCTGCCATAGCGCATTCCGACGGAATCGAAGCGGACAATCACTTCGGATTCACTTTGTGGAAAGGGGTTCACGCCAGTTTCAGTCAATGGAATTCCTGCAGCTCCTGCTGCCAATAAGGTGAATCGGGCTTAGATGATACTGAGCTGACCGAGTTGTGACACGCGTTATCGCGCGAATGCTGCCGCCATCGGGGTCAATGGCCGGCGGGTGAAATGTGCTGCCTGCGGCCATATCTGGACCGCGCGCAACGACGATGAGCCGGTGCTCGAGCCGATCGACCCGATCCCGCCCAAGCCGGAACCGGAACCCGAACCTCAGCCGCCGAAGGCACCGCATCGCGCGTTCCGCGAACGGGCTGAACAGAAACGCCAGGACCAGTTGAAGAAAGCCGCTGCAGGTGCCTGGGGCGGGCTCGCCGTCGCCGTGGCCGGGATGCTGGCCGTCAGCTTCCTGTTCCGTGCGGATATTGTCGGTGCCTGGCCGCAAGCCTCCAGCGCCTATGCGGCGGTCGGAATCGAGGCCAACGCCTACGGCATGACGATCGATTCGCTGGAGGTGTCGCGGGGCGAGGAACATGGCATTCCTACCGTGGTGCTCTCGGGCGAGGTGCGCAATATCGATCGGCAGGCCCGCGCCGTTCCGCAATTGCAGGGCCGTCTTCTGGATGCTCACGGTGCAATCGTTCTGGAGTGGACGGTCCCGATGGACGGGGACGACATGGCGCCGGGTGAACGCCGTGCCTTCAATTCCGTGGTCACCGATCCGCCGGAAAACGCGGCAGAAGCCGAGATCACGCTCGCCGGGCTGGCATTCGAGTCCGATGCGTCACCGGCTGAAACGCCGCATGACACGCCGTCCGGACACGATGAAGCGGCCCCGGCCGAGGCAACGCATACCGCCGCCAATAGCGGTCATCACTAGGAATCAGGAACCGAACCGGTCGAGCAGGCGCTGGATGTAATCCAGCTCGTCGGGGTCGAGCCCTTGCTCGGAAGCCCGTTCCCGCAATTCCTCGAGGATTTCCCGCGCCCTCAGGCGTTCGGCCTCGTCGGGGATGTCCACTCCGGCACCATCCGAGAAGCCACCGGAATCACGCGGACGGCCAAGCGGGTCGGTCTCGTCACCTTCACCGGCATTCTGGGCATTGTCGGTACGTTCCAGCAGGCCCTGGGCCAGCCGCTCCGCACCGTCGCGCAAGGCTTGCAGCGCTTGTTCCTGTTCGCCGACGGCGCCTTGGGTGTCGCCATTCTCGAGCGCTTCCTGAGCCCGGCGCATCGCTTCCGCGGCATCACCGAAGCTTTCACCACTCTCACCCGGCAGTGCCTGGGCCAGCGATTCAAGGCGCTGGGCCAGATTGCCCTGTGACTCCGCCAATGCCTGGCTGCCGGGCGTGTTCGCCCCGGCTTGCGGATTGTTTGCGCTCTGCCCGGTCGGGGAACCCTCGCCGCTGCTTTGCTGACCCTGTTGGCCGGGCTGGCCCTGGCCCTGGGGACCGCCTTCGGCCTGCTCGAACGTGTCTTCCTGCAATTGGCGTTGCTCGCCGATCACATCGCCCAGCTCTTCCAGCGCGTCGCGCATCGCCTCGCTGATGGCGTCGCCTTGCTCGCCATCGCCCTGGCCTTGCTGCAGGGTCAGCTCCATGTTGCGCAGGAGCTCGCCAAGCGATTGCAGCGCTTCGCGGGCATTGGCCGTGTCGCCCAGCTCTGCCGCATCGCGCAGGGAATCCAGAAGCTGTTGCAGCTGGTCCGCCATGATTTGCTGGCCGGCGCCCTGTCCTTCGGCCACGCGGCCTTCCTCGGCCGCTTCGCGCGCGAGGGCGGCCATGTAATTATCCATCGCCTGCTGATA
Organism: uncultured Hyphobacterium sp.; assembly: GCA_965366295.1. Lineage (GTDB taxonomy): Bacteria > Pseudomonadota > Alphaproteobacteria > Caulobacterales > Maricaulaceae > Hyphobacterium. The sequence goes on along the minus strand of CBDUFA010000248.1, from coordinate 253 downwards.
CGCCTCGAACAGAGGGGCCAGTTCGGTTTCGTCCGCACCCCGCGCCAGGGCTTCCATCAAGGCACGCTCGGCGGCACGCAGCGCGCGTTCGGCGTCGGCCAGCGAGCCCAGCTCGGCGCGCAGGGCGATCTGCCACAGATTGGCTTCGATCGGGCCGATCTCCTCGAATTCGCGCGCCCGGCGCAAGCTGTGCAATTCGCGGCGCAGACCAAGATAGACGATCGGGTCCTCGAAAAAGAATTCCGGCGCATCG
>CBDUFA010000247.1:0-3542 GCA_965366295.1 uncultured Hyphobacterium sp. | reverse complement strand
GGCCTTTGCCGCGCTCGACCCCTCCCTGCACGTCATCGCGCCCTGGCGCGAATGGGATCTCACCTCGCGCACCAAGCTGATCGCCTATGCCGAGAGCCGGGGCCTGTCCGTGCCCCGCGACAAGCGCGGCGAAGCGCCATTCTCGGTGGATGCCAATCTCTGGCACACCTCCTCGGAGGGCAAGAATCTCGAAGACCCGTCCGCGGAGGCCTTCGAGGACACGTTCCAGCGCACCCTCGCGCCGCAACTGGCGCCGGACGAACCGGAATACATCGTCATCTCGTTCGAAAAGGGCGATGCGGTGGCGATCAATGGCGAAGCCATGTCACCGGCCACGATCATCGAGACCCTCAACGCGCGCGGTCATGCCCACGGGATCGGCCGCCTCGACCTTGTCGAGAACCGCTTTGTCGGCATGAAGTCGCGCGGCATCTACGAGACGCCCGGCGGCACAATCCTGATGGCCGCGCATCGCGGCATCGAACAGGTCACGCTCGACCGGGGGGCGATGCACCTCAAGGACGAGCTGATGCCGAAATACGCCAAGATGCTCTATGAGGGCTTCTGGTTCTCGCCCGAGCGCGAAATGCTGCAGGCCGCCATCGATCTCTCGCAGAAATACGTCACCGGCGATGTCCGGCTGCGCCTGTTCAAGGGCTCGGTCAATGTCGTCGGCCGCTCCTCGCCCATGTCGCTCTACAGCCTGGAGCACGTCACATTCGAGGAGGATGACGTCTACGACCAGAAGGACGCACAGGGCTTCATCCGCCTGAATGCGCTGCGCCTGCAGCTGATGGCCGCGCGCAAGAAGCGGCTCGGCGAGAACGACTAGTCCTCACCCGAACGACCCGTCCTCACCAAATTGTCAGCTGCATTACCGGCGCAAATATCGTCCAATACGCCATCGCAAAAATCGAGAGTCTGCATGATCCGTTTGCTTGCCGCCTGCCTTGCCGTGACCTCTGCCGCTGCCTCGGCCCAGGATGCGCCGGACCCGCTCGCGCCGTTCGAGACCTCGCGCGAATTGCGCGGCGAAGCCCGCCGCGCGGCCGAAGCCGGGGATTTCGAGGCGGCGCGCCGGGCGCTGGAGGCCGCCAGCGGCCTGCAGCCCGGCAGCCCGGCCGTCCTGCTCGGACTGGCCCAGATCGGCATGATGAGCGGCAATGACGAGCTGGTCTTCTCGGCACTCGAACGCGCGGCCGATGCCGGCATTGCCTTCGACCTCGCCCGTCTGGGTGAGACCGATGCGCGCCTGCGCGAAACCTATCCGGACCGCTATGCCGCGCTGGACGGGGCACTCACCCGCCATTCCAGCCCGGTCGGCATGGCCGAGCGCGCCGCGCGTGTCGATGTGCCCGGCAGCCTGATCGAGGGGATTGCGGTCGAGATCGAGACCGACCGCATCTTCCTGTCCGACGTGATCGGCCGGCAGGTCCTGGTGGTCGAGCCTTTCGACCGCGACACCGCGCAGGTCTTCGCCGATGCGGAAGACGGCCTGCAATCGGTGTTCGGCCTCGCGTCCGACGATGTAAACCGTCTCGTCTGGGCCGCCACCGGCGCGCTCCCGCAAACCCCGTTGGAGGACGGCGAGGAGGCCACGACCGCGCTGGTCGCGCTCGACATGATCACCGGCGATCTCTATCGCCGCTACGAAATCGAGGGCGCGGACCGCATCGCCGATATCGTCACCCGCGACGGCATGATCTGGGTGGTCGATAGCGGCGCCAACCGGATCTACCAGCTGACCTCGCTGTCCGGCGATCTGCAACTCCTGTCGGCGGATGCGCGCTTTGGCGGCCTGCAGGGCGCTGCGCTGGCCGATGGCGCGCTTTATGTCGCGGATTATGCGCTGGGCCTGTGGCGGGTCGATCTCGCCGACGGCACGGCCCAACAGGTGCGTGCCGGCGATGAAAGCCTGATCGGGATTGACGGCCTGTCAGCCACGCGTGAAGGCCGGCTGATTGCCGTGCGCAACGGGTTTGCCCCCAATGCCGTGATCGCCATCGACCTGGCTGATGACGGGCTCAGCGTGGCGGGAACGGAAATCCTCCTGTCCGGCCATGCCGATTTCGGCGAGCCGACCCTTGTGGATGTCCAGGATGACCGGGTGTTCGTCGTCGCCAATGCGCCCTGGGCGCTCTGGCCGGAAGATGGCAGCGGCCCGACCGAAGCCGTGCCGCCGCTCACCGTCCTGGAATACGATATCGACTGACGCGCCCGGAAGCCGGGCCGTCACGCGCGGATCAGTCGGATTCCTCGATGCCGCATTGCTCGCGCATTTGCGGTTCCATCGCGCCCATGCGCTGACCGATCGACATCAGCTGCTCCTGGCTGAGCCCGTGTTCCTCGGCCGCGGCCATGACGGCCGGGGGCGTGTTGTCTTCGGATTCCATCATTTCCACCATGAAGGCCAGTTCGGCCTCGGTGAGCTCGTCCGACATCAGCCCGACCGCGCAAGTGCATTGCGACGGCTCGTTGCCGGCCTCGATACAGGCATTGGTCATGGTCTCTTCGGGCGTCAGCGCCTGGGCGGCCGCGCCAAGCGCCAGCATGGCGGCACCGCCAGCAAGAATACGCAACATGGGAATTCCCCTCTTTGTCATCAGAATGTCGGACCAGCCTTGCACGAATGCGATGAACTCCAAATGACTGTCACTGGAAAAACCGCAGTTTCAGGCCCATACTCCTCCCTGCGAGGACGCTGAAACGGAGACACCCCATGCGGATGAGCATGATGCTACTGGCCGCGGGAATTCTGCTGACCGCCTGTGCCACCCCGACGCCTTATCAGCAGGCCGGACAGGATGGTAGCGCCTACGGCTACAGCGAACAGGCGAACGAGCGGGACCGGTTCCGCATCACCTTCGCCGGCAATTCGCTGACCGATCGCGAGACCGTGGAGACCTATCTCCTCTATCGCGCCGCCGAGCTGACGCGCGAGCAGGGATATAATCACTTCACCGTGGTCCAGCGTGCGACCGACGAGGACACGCGCCGCTATGACACGCGGCCTTTCTTCTCCAGCTTCTATGTCGACTACCGCTATTACCATCCGCGCTATGGCTGGTATGGCTGGCACGACCCGTTCTGGGATGATCACCATTACCGCGAGACCACGCGCTATGAAGCCAGCGCCGAGATCGTCATGGGCCGACGCCCGTCGGGTGACGAGGCCAATGATTTCAATGCCGCGGAAGTGATCGAGAATCTCGGACCGGACATCGTCCGCCCGGAAGTCGGCTAGGCTTCCCAGCCGCCGACTTCAGGACCAGAGCCGGGAAGGGCTGGCAGATGACGAACCGCATTGCTTCCTTGCCGGCCGCCATTGCATGCCTCGTTTTTGCGGGGTTTGCGGTGTCGGCATGCGCAAGCCCGGAATACAACCCGCAGCGCGATCAGAGGCTGGCGGAAGCCATTCTCGATGCGCCGGCGCTCGGCTTCTCGGTGCGCAATAGGGGACGGTTGCGGTGTCCGATGCGGCCGATTTCCTCCGCGGAGTTCGAGCTCTCCCCGGCTGGAGGGCACGCCGCTCTGGGTGTACA
>CBDUFA010000246.1:0-3549 GCA_965366295.1 uncultured Hyphobacterium sp. | reverse complement strand
ATGGTCGGTCCAGAAGCGTTCGAGACGGTCCAGGGCCATGTTCGTCGCCTCGACCGTGTCGACCGGAAGACCACCTGACGGTTCGAGCGCCAGAGACTGGCGTGCAAACAGGGCAGTCAGCCGTTCACTGACATCCTTGCCGGCAGACGTCAGGCTGATGCGAACCGTTCGGCGGTCATCCTTTGACCGTTCCTGGTTCACGAATCCCAGATCGACGAGCTTCTTCAGATTGTAGGAGACATTCGATCCGAGATAATGACCGCGGGACTTGAGCTCGCCAGCAGTCAGCACCTGGTCGCCGATATTATAGATCAGCAGCGCCTGAACGCTGGTCAGATCACGAAGACATTCGCGATCGAGCTCGTCCTTGACCACATCAAGCAATTGCCGGTGAAGGCGTTCGACGCGCTGCAGAAGTTCAAGGTAATCGGCCCGCGTTTCCGCAGCCGGCGACAGGGACTCAGCCAAAGCCATGTCGGTTCTCCATTCCACCCGATAACGTTTTGTTATTTTTGTGGAACGCTAAACCAAACAGGCTAAAAACCGATTAATCCGCCTGCCAGCTGCCCTGCATCAGCTTGTAAATCGCTGAAAAGTCGGAACTTCCACCGCCCAGATTGTCAAACATGGCATAGAGCGCCTCCGCCTGAGCGCCAAGCGGCGTGCTGGCGCCGGCGGTTGCGGCGGAATCCATGGCAAGCTTGAGATCCTTCAGCATCATCGCGGTCGCAAAGCCGGGTTTGTAGCCGCGATTGGCCGGCGAGGTCTCGACCGGGCCCGGGACCGGGCAATAGCTCGTCATCGACCAGGACTGGCCCGACGCCTTGGAGGAAATATCGAAGAAGCGCTGCTGGTCGAGCCCGAGCTTTTCGGCCAGGGCAAAGGCTTCGCAGGTCCCGATCATGGTGATCGCAAGCAGCATGTTGTTGCAGATCTTCGCGGCCTGCCCCGTCCCGGCATCGCCGGCATGGATCACGGCCTTGCCCATGTTCGACAGGAAAGGCTCGGCCTTGGCAAAGGCGGCTTCGGGTCCGCCGACCATGAAGGTCAGCGTGCCGGCATCGGCCGCCGCAACGCCGCCAGAGACCGGGGCGTCGACAAAGTGGAACCCCTTCGCGGTCGCGGCCTCGCCCACGGCTTTGGCCGTCGCGACATCAATCGTCGAGCAATCCATGATCACGGTGCCGGTGGCAGCGGCGTCGAATATCTCGCCCTCATAAACCGCGCGGACATGCTTGCCGGCAGGCAACATGGTGACGATGGCATCAGCACCGCTAACGGCCTCGGCGGCACTCGCGGCCGGCTTGGCGCCATTGTCGACGGCACGCTGCACTGCATCCGCACTCAGGTCGAAGGCCCGGACATCATGACCGGCCTTCGCCAGATTGGCGCACATGCCCGAGCCCATATTGCCGAGTCCGATAAAAGCGATCGTCGCCATGGTCTATTCTCCCAGGAATTTCATTTCTTTGTCCGCGGACAGCGGCTCGAAATAGGCGTCCAACGCGTCGGCATCGACCTCACCGAGACCGTCCGGAGACCAGTTCGGCGCATTGTCCTTGTCGATGATCACGGCCCGAACACCTTCATAGAAGTCCACGCCGTCGAGGCAGCGCATAGAGACCCGCAGATCCTGACGCATCACATCCTCGAACTCGAGTTCGCCGCCGCGGCGCAGGCATTTCGCGGTCAAGACCAGCGCGGTGGGCGACTTGGTCTTCATGATCTTGACCTGCCTGGCTGACCAGTCATCGCCAGCCGCTTTCATGCGCGACAGCATTTCCGGCACATCATCGCCGGCAAAGGCCGCGTCGATCAGGCCGCGCAACACGGCCATGTCTGAAGAACCCGGGTCTCCGGAATGGGCTTCGAGGATGTCCTCGAGTGCATCCTCGTCGCCCGCCAGGTCGGCTGCCTCCAAAGCCTCGATCAGCTCCGCCTGGCGCTCCGACGGGGCATAGTGCGTGGCAAGGCCCGCCGCGACGCAATCCGCCGCTTTCAGCCGGGCCCCCGTCAATCCCATCCACATGCCGATCTCGCCCGGCAGGCGCGGCAGGAAATAGGCGCCGCCCACATCCGGGTGAAAGCCGATGCCGGTTTCCGGCATGGCGAACACGGTCCTGTCGCCTGCGACACGATAGGAGCCGTGCACCGAGATACCGACGCCACCGCCCATCGTGATGCCGTCAATCAGCGAAATGTAGGGCTTGGGATATTCCTTGATAAGCGTGTTGAGCTGGTATTCGTCATGCCAGAAGCGCCAGGCATCTTCACCGCCCGCCTTGCCGCTATTGTGCAGCATCAGGATATCGCCGCCCGCGCAGAAACCCTTTTCACCCTCGGCATCAACCACGACGGCGTGAACTTCGGGATCATCCTTCCAAGCCAGCAGCGCTTCCGTCATGGCGTGCACCATGGGCAGGGTCAGCGCGTTCAGCGCCTTGGGCCGGTTGAGCGTGATCCGGCCGAGCTGGCCGACTTTACGGGCAATGATTTCGTCGGTCATTTCAATACATCCTTGGCGATAATCACGCGCATGATCTCGTTTGTGCCTTCGAGGATCTGGTGAACGCGCAGATCGCGCAATATCCGCTCGATCGGATAGTCCTTCAGATAGCCATAGCCGCCGTGCAGCTGGAGGGCCTGGTTGACGATATCGAAACAGGCATCGGTCGCGAACCGTTTGGCCATGGCGCAATACTTGGGCGTTGACGGGTCCTTGGCATCGATCGCGGCGGCCGCGCGATAAAGCATCAGGCGCGACGCTTCGAGATCGGTTGCCATGTCCGCGAGCTTGAACTGCGTGACCTGGAAGCCGGCGATCGGCTTGCCGAATTGTTGGCGCGACTGGACATATTCGCTTGCGACATCCAGCGCCTCTGCGGCCCCGCCGAGCGAACAGGCCCCGATATTCACGCGCCCGCCATTGAGCCCGTTCATGGCGATCTTGAAGCCGATGCCTTCCTCGCCGAGCCGGTTGGCGGCCGGCACCCGGCAATCCTCGAAATTGACGACAGCGGTCGGCTGTGAATTCCAGCCCATCTTCTTCTCGTTGGCGCCGAAGGAAAGCCCCGGCGTATCCTTCTCGACGACGAAGGTGGATATGCCGCCCGGCCCGTCCCCGCCTGTGCGCGCCATCACGACATAGATGTCGGAACGTCCACCGCCGGAAATGAAGGCCTTCGAACCATTGAGGACGTAATCATCGCCATCCTTCACCGCCCTGGTCCGCAACGACGCGGCATCAGAGCCCGCACCCGGCTCTGTCAGGCAATAGGACGCAAAATGATCCATCATCATCAGCGGCGGCAGAAATTTTGCGCGCTGCTCATCATTGCCCCAGCTGTCGATCATCCAGGCGCACATGTTGTGAATGGAGATGTAGGCCGCCGTGGAAACGCACCCGCGCGACAATTGTTCGAAGATCAGCGCAGCATCCAGCCGGGTCATGCCCGAACCGCCATGCTCCTCACCGGTATAAATGCCCGCAAACCCCATCTCGGCGGCTTCACGCAGCGCGCGCGGAACCCCACCGAGGGGCACGGGCTG
>CBDUFA010000245.1:0-3552 GCA_965366295.1 uncultured Hyphobacterium sp. | reverse complement strand
CGCTGATCCTGATGAATATCTATCAACCGCTGAACATTCTCGGCTGGGCCTATCGCGAGATCCGGCAGGCCGCGGTCGACATGGAAAGGCTATTCGAAACGCTGGCAATCCGGCCCGATGTCGCGGATGCGCCGAAAGCGATTGCGCTTGAAGACCGTGGCGGGGCGGTTCGATTTGACCATGTCAGCTTTGCCCATGACGGCCGTGACCGGTCGCTCGCCGATGTCAGCTTCGAGCTGCCGCCGGGCAGTTTCACCGGTGTGTGCGGGCCATCGGGGGCCGGGAAATCAACACTGCTGAAACTGCTGTTCCGTTTCTACGACCCGGAAACCGGACGGATCGAGATTGACGGGCAGGATTTGCGGTCGGTGACGCAGGAATCCCTGCGCGCACAGCTCGGCCTCGTGCCGCAGGACGTGGTCCTGTTCAATGACACGCTGCGCGCCAACATACTCTATGGCGATCCCGGCGCCGACGAGGCTGCCATCCTGGATGCCGCCGAGCGGGCCCGGCTGGGCGATTTCATCCGATCCCTGCCGGACGGACTCGAGACGCGAGTCGGCGAGCGTGGGTTGAAATTGTCCGGCGGTGAGAAGCAGCGCGTGGGTGTCGCCCGCGCCATTCTCAAGAACCCGCGCATTCTCATCCTCGACGAAGCCACGTCGGCGCTGGATTCCGAAACCGAGAAGGATGTGCAGCGCGCCCTCAACGAAGCGGCGCGCGGCCGCACCACGCTGGCGGTGGCCCACCGCTTGTCGACGATATCCAGCGCTGATCGCATCCTGGTGATGGATGCCGGCGGCATCGCCGAGCAGGGCACGCATGGTGAGCTCCTCGCGCGCGATGGCCTCTATGCCCGGATGTGGCAACGCCAGGCGGAATCCGAGACCGGGATGCCGGACCCGTCGATTGTCAGCTAGTCGAGACCAATGGTCGTGACTTCGTCGGAAATGATCCTGGCCGTCGCTTCCGAGCCCTGTCCGGCGATCCGGTAATCTCCGGGCATCAACGTGATCGGGTCGCCGCCGGTCAGGCCGGTTGCCACGACATTGCCGTCACGATCAATGACATCGAAGCGCGTAGCGACCGCGCGCGTCATCGCTTCGCCGAGACCGTCGGCATCGGCGGCGCTGAAATAATGCCCGTTGCCGGCTGCGGCCCAGCTCTCGAACGTGCGCTCCAGGTCGGCATCGTCGATCGCAAAACCCACGACATTGACGCGGATATCCCAGCCGAGATCGCGCAATGCCTGTATCGCGGCTGCAGGGTCGCCATCGCAGGTTTCTTCCCCGTCCGTCAGGACGATGAGGATACGATCACCCGTGACCGTCTCCAGATCGCCGGGAACCGCGCGAATGGAGTCGGCAATGGGTGTGCGGGCCAGATTCATGGCATTGACTGCGGAAATGGTGGCGCTGGCTGATGCGGCATTCAACGGGCCGAGCGGTATCTCGAGGTCTGTACGGCACGTGTCGGCCTCGCGATGCCCGAACACCCGAAGTGCAAAGCCTGTGCCCTCGGGTATCGTCTCGCTGATCAGGCGTTCCAGTGTCGCGCGCGCGATCTCGATGCGCCGCTCCCCGTCCAGTCTCTGCAACATGGAGCCGGACGCATCGAGAATGATCTCGACCGCGTCGCCCGAGCCCAGACGGGCCCGGTTCTGCGTAACGAGGAGTTGACCGGGCGGATTGGGAGCCGGGATCACGACAAGTGGTTCGCGGTCCATCTCCGCGCCGCCGCGCGAGCGGTAAACAAGAAAATAGTCGCCGGTTTCAGAAGGCGCCGACAATTCGACCGAAGGCTCGTTGGGGTCGATATAGCTGTAATCGTATTCCTCGCCGCTGGCGTCGCTGATGAAAATCATGTCACCACTGTTGCCGGCTCCCTCCCAGCTGGCGGCAAATCTCAACCCGGCATGCGTTTCGCCGGGGCCATCGACGTCAACGCTTGCCGCGATGATCTCGATTGGCGCACGTCCGATCACCTGATCATTCGACACATAAACGATATCGAAGGCACCCAGCGTCTCGCTAACCCGCAAGGTGGCCGTTTCGCCGTCAGTATTCGAGACATAGACGTAGCTGCCGATCCGGTTTTGCACCTCGCCATCGCGGTCTGCGAAGGTCAGAAAATCGCCGGCATTGCCGGGACCTTCGAATGCCACGCTGACAAAACCGCCCGCGTGCACGGCGCCCGTCGCTGACAGGGTTGCCGAGATACTGCCCACCGTCACCGGCGCGCGGGCCAAGATGGTGTCTCCTGTGCGGTAGACGATGTCATAATCGCCCGCATCGCCTGGCGCACGGAGGTCGCGCGCGCCGTCGGTGGTCTCGCCAACATAGAAATAGGGGGTTCCGCGGATCACCGCACCGTCACGTTCTGCCCAGGTGACAAGATCGCTCCGGCTAGCAGGGCCGTTCCAGCTGACCTCGATGGTTTCGCCAGCACCGGCGCTTGCCGGCGCCGCTATTTCCGCGCTGGCCATGACGACGGTCAATGGACGGGATGCGACGACTTCGCCGCCATGCGTGAAGACGAGGCGGTAATTGCCCGGCTGTTCGGGAGCCTCGATGGATTCCGGATTGTTGCGGACATAGGCATAGGCCGCGCGGCGCGCACCTTCTTCGAGCGGCCGGATCTCGATGAGGTTCCCGGCTTCGTCTGCTGCGGTCCAGCTGACCTCGATCCGTTGCCGGATGTGGGCCTCGCCCGGTGCTTCGATGGCAAAATCCTGCGCGGAGGCCATCGCCCCTGCTGCTACCAGAAAAATCAGGCCGGCCAGTATTCGCATGTCTTCCCCCTGTCCTTTGAGGGAAAGTTTGCCACGGCTTCGCGTTTGACGCGACTCCTACTCTGCCGGATGCGGCTCTGCCTTGCCTTGGGATGTCTCTGTATCCCGGGCAACACCGAAGAAGCGTGCAATGCGCAAGGGTGCACCGAGCATGACCGGTGTCAGGACGAGGGTGAGCAGGGTTGAGAAGCCCAACCCCCAAACCACGGCGCTGGAGAGCTGCACCCACCATTCCGAGGACGGACCGCCAATGCCGATCACGCCCGTGCCGAAATTGGCATTGATCTCGAACACCATGGGCAGCAGGCCGAATATCGTGGTGATCGTGGTCAACATGACCGGCCGCAAGCGCTGGGCTGCCGTCCGGACAATCGCGTCATCCGTCGAGAAGCCGGATTCCCGGAGCCGCTGATAGGTGTCGATCAGCACGATGTTATTGTTCACCACGATCCCGGCGAGCGTCACCACGCCTGTGCCGACAAAGAGGACAGAGATGTAGGGGAAGGAAAGCTGGATGCCGAGCATCACGCCGACCACAGACAGGACAACGGCCTGCAGCGTCAGCAGCACATGCCAGAAATTGTTGAACTGCCAGAGCAGGATGACCGCCATCATGAAGAGCGATGCGAGCATGGCGACGCCGAAGAATGCGCCGGCTTCCGCCGTTTCCTCGTCTGCCCCCCGGAAACGAATGTCGACATCCGCAGAGATGCGTCCGGCGGCCTGTTCGGCGTCGATCCATTCGCGCAACTCGTCGCGCA
>CBDUFA010000244.1:0-3552 GCA_965366295.1 uncultured Hyphobacterium sp. | reverse complement strand
CCGCCTTTGCTGGGAATGCTCTAGGCGGAAAGCGTTTCCAGATAGAGATCGAACCGGTCCTGGCCCCAGTATTTGCCGCTCTCCGCGACCAGGAAGGGCACGCCGAACACGCCGTGATCATTCACCGCCTGACGCGCGGCGGCGATGGCCGTGTTGATCGTGTCCGAGGCTTTCAGCGCGGCACTGTCGGGCAGGTCGAGCCCGAGCCCGGCCGCGATTTCCGCCAGCACGTCAGGCCGGTTGAGGTCCTGTCCTTCGCCCCAGCGCGCCTCGGAGGCGGCGCAGGCAAAGGCGAACCCCTTGCCGGCGGCGTCGGCGAAATGGAAAGCCCGGTTGGGGAAATCATTGGTCAGCTCGAACGGGTCGGGAAAGCCCATTTTCAGCCCGGCCCGCGCCGTCATCCGCGGAATGTCTTCCAGGTAATATTCCAGCTTGGGCCGGGAATCCGTCGGATTGAAGAAGGGCACGCCATCGGGCGGGCCGGTAAACGGGATCACCACCGGCGTCACCCCGGCCTGTTTCAGCTTGGCAAGGCCGATGCGCGAATACGGGCTGCGGAAGGCAAAAAAGCAGACAGGCGCGGACATGGGGCAAATCCCTCTTCGAAGACCGGAGACAGGCTAGCGCGGTTTTGCGCTTGATCCACTCCCGGAATGCCGCATAACGCCCGGCATGCCTGCCACCCGCCAAGACCTGTTTGCCCTGTTTGACGAGCTCGGCATCGCCCATGCGACGACCGAGCATGAACCCGTTTTCACCGTGGAGGAGGGCGAGGCCATCAAGGCCGATCTGCCCGGCGGTCACACCAAGAATCTGTTCCTGAAGGACAAGAAGGACCGGCGCGTCCTGGTTTCCGCGCTGGGCGAAACGCAGGTGCGGGTCAATCGCCTGCACCGGCTGATCGGCTGCCAGCGCCTGTCCTTTGCCCGGGAAGAGGTGCTTTTCGATGCGCTGGGCGTGCGCCCCGGATCGGTCACCGCCTTTGCGCTGATGAATGACATGGAGGGGCGCGTCACTTTTGTGCTCGACGCCGCCCTCCTGGCCACCGACCCGGTCAATTTCCACCCGCTGTCCAATGATGCCACCACGGCGATCGCGCGCGATGACCTGCTGAAATTCGCGAAGGCGACCGGCCATGATCCGCTGATCGTGGATTTCGCGGCGCTGGCGGCGGAAGACTGACCTTGTAAACCGGCGCTTCGCGCGCCAAGTAGGGGGCAATTGAGATGGATTGGACGCCCCGATGAGCGATTTCTTCACCACCGACCCCAATGCCGCCCCGTCCGCGACGGCTGGCGGCACTGCCGACCTCGTCAAGGATGGCACCGACCAGGGTTTCATGGCCGATGTCGTGGAGCCGTCGAAAGAAGTGCCGGTCATCGTCGATTTCTGGGCGCCCTGGTGCGGTCCGTGCCGCCAGCTCGGCCCGGTGATCGAGAACGCCGTGCGCCAGGCCGGGGGCAAGGTACGCCTGGTGAAGATCAATATCGACGAGAATCCGGGCATTGCCGGCCAGCTGCGCGTGCAATCCATCCCGGCGGTTTTTGCCTTCAAGAACGGCCAGCCCGTCGATGGTTTCATGGGCGCGCTGCCGGAAAGCCAGATCCGGGATTTCATCAAGCGCCTCACCGGTGACGGGCCGGACAAGGCCGAGATCGACGCCATTCTCAAGCGCGCCGAGGAAAGCCTCAATTCCGGCGATCTCGGCGGCGCGGCGCAGGATTTCTCGCTTGCCGCCCAGTCCGACCCGGAAAACCCGGCGCCGATTGCCGGCATGGCCCGCGTCTTCCTTGCTTCGGGCGAGCCGGACAAGGCAAAGGAAATCCTCGAGCACATTCCCGAGGACAAGAAAGACGATCCGTCCGTTCAGGCCGTGCTGACCGCGCTGAAACTCTCCGAGGAAGCCGGCGATGCCGGTGAGGTCGGCGAGCTGGAAACAAAAGTGGCGCAGAACCCGGAAGATTTCGAAGCCCGCTTCGAACTGGCCAACGCACTGGTCGGAAAGGGCGATCTCCAGGCCGCGACCGACCAGCACTTTGCCATCCTCGAAGCCGACCGCGAATGGGAAGAGGGCAAGGCCAAGGCGCGCCTGCTGGAGATTTTCGAGGCTGCCGGCTTCACCTCTCCGGTGGCCAAGTCCGGCCGCCGCCGCCTCTCCACCATGCTGTTCTCGTAAACGCTCACCCCTTGGCAGCGGGCCATCGAGGCCCTAGCTCCAATGTATGACCCGTTTGCCTGACGCCATTCCGCTATTCCCGCTCGGCGGTGCCATATTGCTGCCCGGGGAGATATTGCCGCTCAACGTGTTCGAGCCGCGCTATCTCAACATGACGGATGACGCGATGGCGACCGACAAGCTGATCGGCATCATCCAGACCCGAGAGGGTGGATCGCCCGGCAGCCCGGCTATCGAGGCGATCGGCGGGGCCGGCGTCATCACCGAGCATTCCGAGACCGATGATGGCCGCTACCTGATCGTGCTGCAGGGCATTTCCCGCTTTGAAGTCCGCGAGGAGCTGGACGAGAAGACGCCCTATCGCACGGCGCGCATCGACTGGTCGATCTTCGAGGCCGACCGGCGCGCGCCAGAAGCCCTGATCAATGCCGACCGGGAACGCTTTACCGCCCTGTTGCGGGGCTGGTTCGCCAATGAGGGCATAAAGTGCGACTGGGGCACGGTCGATGCTGCACCGATCGTGCGCATTGTCGACCAGATCGCCATGGCCGCGCCGTTCGCCGCCAAGGAAAAGCAGGCCTTGCTCGAAGCCGCCGACGCCCAGGCCCGCTATCAATTGATGACCGCTCTCCTGGAACGCAAGCTCGCCGAAGGCGCGGGCGGTACGCCGAACTAGTCAGGCCGCCTTGCCGGGGCTAAGAAACAGACCATGACCGATACCGAGAAAACCCCGTCCAGGGACGTCGATCCGAAGCTGCTCGAAGTGCTGGTTTGCCCGGTTTCGCGTGGCCCGTTGAGCTATGACCGCAAGAAAAACGAGCTGGTCTCGAAACAGGCGCGGCTGGCCTACCCGATCCGTGAAGGCGTGCCGATCATGCTGCCGGACGAGGCCCGCGAACTGACGGATGCGGAGGCGAAATGACCCGCGCCTGGCCGACGAAGCTCGACTTCTCGAAATCGCGCAAGGTGCTGACCATCGCTTTCGATGATGGCAGCACCGGGGAAATCCCGTTCCAGACGCTGCGCGTGGAATCGCCCAGTGCCGAGGTGCAGGGCCATGGCCCGGGGCAGAAGCAGACCGTCACCGGCAAGGAAAATGTCGGCATCACCGCCGCCAACCCGGTCGGGCGTTATGCCGTCCAGATCGTCTTCGACGATGGCCATGATTCAGGCCTGTTCACCTGGGATTATCTGCGCGAACTGGCGGGGCTGGACTAGCACCCCCTCACCCTCGGGCACTCACCCTGACGGGCTCGCACCCTCTCCCTCGAGGGAGAGGGAAGAGCGGCCGTTTTCCGTAAGGAAGGCGGGTGCGAGGGGTGAGGGGATTACTCCGCCGCGCGTTCCGCCGGCGCCGACGGCGCGGCCATTGGTTC
>CBDUFA010000243.1:0-3559 GCA_965366295.1 uncultured Hyphobacterium sp. | reverse complement strand
CCCTTGCCATCGGCCTGCCGGCCGCCGCCAGCGCCCAGACCGCCCCGCCGGGCGAAGTGCTCGCCATCCATGACATCGTCGCGGACGTCTCGGCGGAACGGATCGGACAAGACATCCAGACCCTGGTCGATTTCGGCACCCGCCATACGCTGTCCGAAACCCAAAGCGATACGCGGGGCATCGGCGCAGCCCGGCGCTGGATCCATGACGAGTTCGAGCGCATTTCGGCCGAATGTGGCGGGTGTCTCGAAGTCATCTACGTGTCGGACACGATATCCGGCGAGACCCGCATCCCCGAGCCGACCGAAGTCGTGTCTGTCCTCGCCATCCAGCGCGGCACGCTCGACCCGGATCGCTACGTGATGATGGCCGGAGACATTGACAGCCGCGTCTCCGATCCGCTGGATGGCACATCCGACAGCCCCGGTGCGAACGACAATGCATCCGGTGTGGCCGGCGTGATCGAGGCGGCCCGCGTGCTGTCCCAGCGCGAGTTTGCCGGCTCGATTATATATGCCGCGCTTTCGGGCGAGGAGCAGGGCCTGTTCGGCGGCCAGATCGTCGCGGCTCATGCGCTAGAACAGGGCTGGCGCATCAAGGCCGTTCTGAACAATGACATGATCGGCAATATCGCCGGCATTGACGGCGTGATCGACAACACGTCGGCGCGGATCTTTTCCGAAGGCACCAGGCCGCTGGAAACGCCGGAGGAAGCTCGTTTGCGGCGCTTCACCGGTGGCGAGGTGGACAGCCCGTCGCGTAATCTCGCGCGCTTCATCGACCGCGTTGCCGACCAGTATATTCCGAACCTCGACACGATGATGGTCTATCGGCTCGACCGGTTTCGCCGCGGCGGTCACCATCGCCCCTTCAACGAGGTCGGCATTCCGGGCGTGCGGATCATGGAGACCCATGAGCACTATGACCGCCAGCACCAGGACCTGCGCAATGAGGACGGCCGCCATTACGGCGATACCATTGACTATGTCGACTTCGATTTCGCCGCCAAGCTGACCTCGCTCAACGCGGCCGCCCTGGCGCTGATGGCCGGTGCACCGCCTTTCCCGTCAGATGTCGAGATCGAGGGCGCCGTCTCGCCTGACACCACGCTGCGCTGGTCAGCACCGGACGCGGATGCAGCGGCCAATCTCGCCGGCTATCGCATCTACTGGCGCTATACCGACCAGCCGCAATGGCAGTATTCGCGCTATGTCGGCAATGTCACCGAATACACGCTGGAGAATGTCGTCATCGATAATTTCTTCTTTGGTGTCGCTTCGGTGGCCGAGGATGGTTCGGAAAGCCCGGTCGTTTTCCCGGGTCCGGCGGGCAGTTTCGGCGATTAGTCCGGTGCGGTGATCGCTGCGCTTGTGACGCTGCGGATCACGCCATTGGCATCACGGAAGCGCAGAAAGACGCGCGCGCTGGCCGGGCTGAAATCGATGCCGCTGCCGGCTTGCGCCCGGAC
This sequence comes from uncultured Hyphobacterium sp., assembly GCA_965366295.1. GTDB lineage: Bacteria > Pseudomonadota > Alphaproteobacteria > Caulobacterales > Maricaulaceae > Hyphobacterium. The sequence goes on along the minus strand of CBDUFA010000243.1, from coordinate 2,091 downwards.
AAAAACGGCAAAGAATTTCGCCTCGCTGCCGAACACGGTCGTGACGGCGTCCGATCGGGGCGCGAGACAGCCACCCTGCGGGCCGGTCTCGCAGACCTGCAAGGTCAGCGGCAGGCCGGCTCCGCCGTCATCGGCGAACACGGTGATCGTGGCTTCACCGGTGCCTGCCGACCCGTCACCGGCACCGATATTGATCGCAGACGCACTCATGAAGCTGATCCCGCCGCTGGTACCGATCCGGATTACACCATCGGCAGATGGCGTGGCCGAGATCGAGAGGATGTCGGGCACCGGGGCGTCATCGATCGAGAGGGATAGCGTGTTGACGCCCGGTACCGTGGCGAGCGTCGCATTCTCACACATGATGACCGGCGCAAAGCTGGTGCCGCTGGCCGCGGTTTCGGCAATCGGCTGCAGGGTCAGCACGAAGGACGCGCTGCCGCCATTGCCGAGGTCGAAGACCGGGTCGGGTGGCCCTGCCGGCACGTTCGCGGCATCGACCCTGCGATAGCTCAGCGCTGCGGGTGCGCCATCGGGCGCGGTGATACGGCAGCCCTGGGCCGGGGTCGATGCCCGGCTCAGAACCGTCGCGAAAACCGTGAGGTCGGGGCCGCCGAGATAACCTGACCGCGCGCCGGGCAGGAGAGCGGCCACGATCCGACCGTCCGGCACATCATCCAGCGTGAAGCGCGCCACGGCTTCGGTGGCTTCGCTGATATTGAAGGTACAATCGCCGGCCTGCCCGAAGCAGGGGCCATCCACCCATCCCGCGAAGGTGGAGCCGTTAGCAGCGTTGCCCGACAGGGTAACCGGGGCTTCGAGCGGGAAGGGCGCGCTGCACCCGTCGGGCGGGTTGGCGCAACTGATACCGGCCGGTTGGCTGCTGACCTCGCCGGACCCGAGCCCGGCAAAACTCACCGATCCGCTGACCGTGTTGCTGGCCCGGAAATAGGAGGCGTTGAACCAGGTGCTCCAGCTGCCATTGTTTTGCTCCTCCATGAACTGGACCATCCAGGTCGGGGATTGCGGCGTCCAGGAAGCGCGGAAAGGCGCGGTCCGTCCGTTATGGTAGACGATCTGGCCCTGCATCCGCATGGCGGAGCCCGGCGTTGAAACACCGCCAACCATGTCGATGAAGATGGTCGGGCTGATCCAGACCTGCCGCCACTGGCCCGCGAACGGGTCGAAGAAATTGTAGGAGACGCCGGTATTGTTGCCACCGGCCGCCCAGCGCTCGCGGATCAGGCAACCCGATTGCAGGCTGGCGAGAAAATTGTTGGCGGCGCCGACATTCCAGAACCCGGCTGCGAAGGCGAAGTCGGCGCGTTGCGGCAGACCCCAGCAGTCCGGTTGGCCCGGAAGGTAGTCCGACGTCACCGGCAGGTCATGGCTTTCCGTGTCGGCGGTCAGGTCCCGCGCCGTGAAGGTCCGGTCGGCCATCCAAGGATCGGCTGCGCCGTCCCGCTGGTCGAGCTGATAGGTCAACGTGCCATCGCCATTGGTGGTGATGGTCAGCCGTCTTTGCGTGGTGGCCTGCGTTTCCAGCGTGAAGAGATTGCCCGACAGCGTCATGGCTCCGCCAGAGAACGAGCCGCGCAGATCCGCGATCTCATGGGGGCTCACCAGGAGCTGCCGCCAACTGCCCAGCAACGGGTCGAACACATTCATGGATTGTTGCGTGCTGCCGTCCGCGCCGGTCCAGACCGCTTCGATCAGACAGCCGGTTTCCCATTCCGTGACCACGTGGCGCCCGGCAAACGCACCGTCGCTATCATAGACATTCCAGCTGCCGGTCCAGAAATCGAGATCATTCCGCGAGGGCTGGTTGGCGCAACTGCCCGCCGATTGGGCGAGGGCCGATGGCGCCAGGGCCGCCAGGCAGGAAATGGCAAGGAGGACGCGCAGCATTGCGCGCAGGGCTCGTGACTGGCTGGACATGAAGACCGCCCCCGTTTCGCACCGAGCCCCGTCGTCGAAACTGGCGGTCCTGTCAGCGGATTCAACTCAAATGTCCGTGAGAGTTATCGACCGCCGACGGTTTCCTCGCTCTCGGCCAACGCCATCAGCGCATCGAGTTCCCACGGCAGGGTG